>JAYQWI020001056.1:0-5378 GCA_035871815.2 Candidatus Parabeggiatoa communis | reverse complement strand
GTGCGACAAGAGCGAAAAGTAGGCCGTAACGAACCTTGTTCCTGTGGTTCCGGTAAAAAATACAAACACTGTCATGGTAAAATTACCAATTGATGTTGGCTAAGATTGACATTATCAGTTAATTCCAAATTGAGTTTGTCTCGGTCTATGTGACAAACTTTAGTTTGTCTCGGTTTACGTGACAAACTTTAGTTTGTCTCGGTCGAAGTACACACTTCGTCTGAAGGCCTATGAGTCACTACTGCTCTGATAACCGGCTAAGTTTTTTTTGAAGTCTTGCCACTGTGGTCAAAAAATGGCTCACAATTTTAGTCAAAACTAAATCATCATAAGACACACAAGCTAAGTGAGTGGTTTAAGAATGCGAATTTTTGCTTGATTGATAAGGGCCGAATCGACACTCATCAATGATTATTATCAATTATTTATTCATAAAAACGGCGTTTGGTTATTGGCATTTTCAAAACGGGTTGGAAAAATTGCCAAAACCGCTTGGCTTATAAAAAAAGCTTGACTATATTAACCATTGTGATGCTATGCTTTTGCTCTACCCATTCTACACTTGCTTGGTAAAACCGCATTGCGCGGGAACCCAGCTTAAACTGTGTTTTGAAAAAGGATAGTTTTTTTGATGGCTTTCGCTCTACCCACTCTACGCTTGCTACATATCAAAAAATGAGTTTCTACAGCGATTTTTGAGATGATACGTCTCATACGCCATTTTTGATAATGTCTGGTTTTAATAAAACTTCACACAACTCATTTCTTAATACTATGTTAGTCGAATTTTCGGTTTCCAATTACCGTTCAATTGGAGATGAACAAATATTGAGTTTAGTACCTTCAGAACAAAAAGAGTACTTAAATAATATTATTGAAAAGGGTCAATATAAAGCATTGAATGCTATTGGAATTTATGGCAATAATGCCAGTGGTAAAAGCAATGTGCTTAATGCTATTGAATTATTAGATAAACTACTCTATTTATCGGCACGTTCCAATTCAACTACTAAACTACCCTATCAACCCTTTTTACTACGAAAAGGATATGAATTAAAACCAACCAAGTTAGAAATCACGTTTATTATTGATGAAAACCGTTATCGTTTTGGACTTGAGTATAATAAAAATCAGATAGTTAGAGAATGGCTCTATTGCAAAAAAGCAACACTTATAGAAGTCATGTTATTTGAACGACAAGGTGATATCATCGACGTCTCTGAAGAGTATAAAGGTTCTCCTGAGTTAATTAATGCGGCTATTGAAGCGACAAGGGATAATTCCTTATTTATTTCGACCGGTGATATGTTAAATATTGCCGGTGCCAAATTAATTTTTAAATGGTTTGACAAACTGGTTTCTATTAATGGTATAGAAACTGAGCGTGAAGAAATGACAACTGTTCATTTGTGGGAAAATAAGGAATATAGACAAAAAATTAAAGAATATCTAATGTTCCTTAATTTAGATATTCAGAATTTAGACATTTTAATTGAAGATATTGATGTTTCAAAGCTCCTTAGCAACTTAGATGAAAATGCGAGAAACAAACTCATCAAAGAATTTCAGGGAACTCAAGGATTTAAAACGATTACCGTTCATCAAGCCTATAATGAACAAGGCAACACAACAACTCAATTGAGACGTTGGGATTTAGATAATCATGAATCAGAAGGTACAAAAAAAGCATTTCATTTAAGTGGTCCTATCATTAGAACTTTGAGTGAAGGAGGTGTTTTGGTTATTGATGAAATTGAAGCTAAAATGCATCCGATGATGACAATTAATTCGATCAATTTATTTTTAAATAAAGCAACCAATCCGTATGGGGCACAAATTATTTTTGCCACTCATGATACAAATCTACTGACCTATTGCCCACTTCGGAGAGATCAAATCAATTTTGTCGAGAAGAACAATTGGGAAGCGACTGAGATTTATGCGCTTTCAGATTTTAGCTATTTTGATGAAACGTCCGAACGTCCTGACGTAGATAAAGAAAAAAGATATTTTGAAGGCAGATATGGGGCTATACCAGCTCTTGGTTCTTTTATGGAAAAATTGGAGAAATGGTATGGCTAAAAAGGGAAAACTAAAGCAACCGAATCAAAAAGGCGAAAGCAAAAGGCCTATCAGAATCAAGAAATATGCCCAATTTTTTCTAATTGTTTGTGAAGACGAAAAAACAGAACAGGGTTATTTTGAGCAATTTAAAGGCCAGTTTCCAGAAGGAACTCTGTATATAAGAACAGTTGGAACGGGACGCGACCCCAAAGGTGTTATTGAGCAGGCTATAGAGAAAAGAGAAGAATTTAAATTAGAATGCGGTAAAGAAATTGATTTCGTTTGGGCTGTTTTTGATAAAGACGACGCTGATGAGAATGAAACAAAAATGAATAGATTTAATCATGCTTTTAAGCTCGCTGAACAGAAAAATATTAAAATTGCATACAGTAACGAAGCGTTTGAATTATGGTTGTTACTTCATATAACCTATATTGAAGAAAGTAAACCGTTGTCTCGTAGCGAAATTTACGCTAAATTGCAGAGTCAAATCAGAAAGTCTGCTGAGAAATACAATGACTATGAGTATGATCATTATAAACCTAACAATATTATAGAAATAATCAATGAAATTGGCAATGAAGAACAGGCCATACAAAAAGCAAGCAAATTACTTGATTACCACAAAGGTAAAAAACCAATTGAAGCCAACCCAAGTACAAAAGTTCATGTTCTTATTAAAGAATTACGAGATTGGATAAAATTTTACGATAATTGAATGCTATTGGCGTTTTCTTTAAATAACATAAAAACAGAGTTCGTAGGTTTTCGTTCGCTTGCGAAACTTCGGCTCGAAGCTACGCGAGATCACTCCAACAAAGGTAATAATTTAATTATCATCGACTTTTCGTTGGACTTACCAAAGTCAGTCCAACCTACGGGCTGAATTGCAGTGGAATATTGAATAAAATAGTTAACAAGGCACGGCACTCGGACTGCCAAAATCTGCCTCGCCTATTTTGGTAGCAGGTGAGCTTGGTCTTTCTTTAGAAAAACGAAAAAACTTTACAACCTATCCCAAAAAGCGAGAATTGAAAATTATGAGTCTTGGTAAAAAATTATCTGCGACGTTCCAGTGGATAGCATCAATTCCTGTAGCATTGTTTGGATTACTGCTTCTGTTTGGTAGTCCAATCGCTGGTATTTTAATATTGCTGTCTGCTGTTGTACTAATGCCACCAATGGCTGAACAACTTAAAAATATACAGGGACGCGGACTACTGTTTCCGGCTCTGCTTTTGGGTGGCCTGGTAATGTTCGGATTGGCGGTACACGAAGAATCCACCAAACAGGTGGAAGCCAGTCTGGCGCAGGAATCTGCGGAACGTGCAGAGAAAATACGACAGGCAGAATTACAGGCTAAAGCCGAAGCAGAGGCAAAACGAAAAAAGTTCACCGAACAGCGTGACACTATTTTGGCTGAATTGAGGAGACTATTGGAAGCTGGAAATCATCAGGCGATAGTCGAGCAAGGTGTTGCTTATGAGAAAATAGATCAAGATGTTGCCGATCTGGTGAATAACGCACGAAAGGTTTTGGCACAGCGAGCCGAAACAGAACGCCAAGCACATGAAGCGGCTGTGCGTGAAAAACGCGCATTGGAAACCTTACAAAGAAAGTGGCATGTGGCTCAAGAAAAATCCGATTTGGATGATTCGCTGAATGTTTATATGCATGTAACCGCCAGTAACACAATTCTTGGTACACTGAATTTGCCGGTTCGCCCGAAATTGTGGATACGGTGCGCGGAAAATACCACCTCTTTTTTGGTGGATTGGGATGTGTATATTCATATACAAAACAGTCCTATGACCTACCGGATTGACTCGCAGCAGGCGCAAACTAAATCTTTTTCCGTGAGTACAGACCACAAAGCATTAGGATATTTTTCAGGCAGAAAAGCTATACCGTTCATCAAGTCGTTATTTGGGGCTAAAAATTTGTTGCTACAAGTAACGCCTTACGGGAAAAACCCTGCACAGATAACATTTGATGTTAGCAGCCTTGCTCAAGCTATTGAACCGTTACGTAAGGCGTGTAGGTGGTAATTGTGGTGTTTGGCACTTACCTGATTTGGATGTCTTGAATGGTACGTCAGTTTGATGTTGTTTTTATCGTTCCCAACCTCCTCGTTGGGAATGCCCCGACGCTCCAGCGTCGTGCAAGGATATGGTAAGCGACAGCGCAACTTCGTTCTGTGCGAGAGCCACCCACCGAAAACGGCCTTTTAAAGCCGGGAGCCCATAAATTTTTTTGCCCATCAAAACACACCCCTCTTCATAACCTTATTCCGTCACACTATTCCGTCACACTTAAAAATTCATGCTATGAAAATCAGTAAAATAAACATTAGACTTGTCCCTTAATCAGCTAAGTCCTTTATTTTTAATATCGTATCTCATATTTTCAATGAATTACGTTTATTTAGGGGCAAGTCTATTAAAGATTATAACCAATTCAAAAACATGATGCTTGATCTGACTTACCCCAAAGGGCATCAAAAAGAGGGGGCAAGCATTAGAATTTTTTTTAAATTGGACAAAGTGGTACTGGGAAAACGAGTTTATTGAATATTTGTAAAGCTGTTTTGGGAGCCACTTTTAAACCTAATCATGATGAAAGTCTGCAAGCAACCCTTAATTATGCTGCTCAAAAACATCATCTGAGAAATATTCTAATGACTTCTTATTTTAAAGATATAAAAACGGTTATAGAAGTTTTCGATAAAGAGGATGTTGTCTGTAAATGGCGAATACTCCTGCTTATCTCTGCTTTTTAGATAATTTTTTTCAAAAGTTCGCCCTCAGTGTTCGCCCTCAAATTATTTTTCTTTCTGAAAAAAACCAATCAACGTTAAACACTCTCCTGATGCCTTTCGCGCCGAAACGCTTGAGAGCCATGCCTATTTTTCCGCTACTTTTACAAAAACATAACGACCAGGTTTGCTCATGAAAGGATTGGTAAGTGATGGGATTGGGTTCGTTATGTGATTGTCTAAAAAAATACAATAACCCTTGATTGATACCTACCCACCCCACTATTGACTCTTAGTCACATTCCAAATTTCGCGAGAAAAGAGTTCATTATCGAAATCAGACGCCTGATCAAAATCCTTTATTTTTATAACAAACTATATGCTATAAATAGATAAGATAAATCTTATATTTTAATATATTTTAATATTATAATTCACTAATATTCTATTTTGTTTTTGTTTTTTGCTTGAATGCTCATTATAATGAAAACTTTGATTGATGAACGCTCATGAGGTAATATTTTCTAACTCATTGTTTTTAAATGAGTCGATACCCATA
>JAYQWI020001055.1:0-2685 GCA_035871815.2 Candidatus Parabeggiatoa communis | reverse complement strand
ACCAATCAGGGCGACTTTGTTAAAATACCAGTATTCTACAATTTTTTTCAATGCGTTGAATTGATGGAATTTGGGATTGCCCGCTTCATTAGAATAATAAAACTGAATCAGTGCTTTGGTGATGTCATAAATCAGGGTTTGATCGCGTTTTTCTTTGACAGCTTCCACTTTGAGCATTTCTTTTTGCGGCGAGAAGGCATTTCTCATCTCAGTTTCAATGGCAAACTGGGTTGTGTCGATTTCAAAATTGTCTAGGCGAGAAAAATCAGCCTTGATCTCCTCATCCAACGATTCAACTCGATAGCCTACCAAATGAGGAAAACGGATTTCAAAATCGGCTTGTCTTTCGGGTAGCGCATAAATCTGTTTAGTTTCAACGGGTTCGGCTAAAATCGTGCTGCCCCCCTTGAACAGTTTAAACGGCACGCCGATGATATGAGCATATTCAGGTGGCAATTTACCGGCTTGATCTAAATCGTATTTTTGACGGCGCAAAGCGCGCCCTGCGACTTGTTCACAAAGCAATTGCGAATTAAAAGCCCGTAAACCCATGATATGGGTTACAGAGTTCGCATCCCAACCTTCTGTCAGCATGGAGACGGAAACGACACAGCGAATGTGAGCGCCTAATGTGCCTTGTTTGCCAACCGTGTTGACGACTTCTCTTAAAATGTCGGCTTCGGTAACATCGTCATAAGATTTATCGGGATGGCGAATGCGATAGGCGCGTTTAAAGTTTTCCAATTCCGGGGCAAACACGTTTTTAAAATCAGTGCTCACCAGTTCAGCATTTTCTAACGCATTAGAATCAATCAGCAAAGTCGGTGGTTTGGGCAAAGCTTGTTTTGTCACGACATCAAAATTGGAAAACAAGTCATATTGCCCCGTCACGGTATCCATCACATTACCCGCCTCATCAATTAATTCATAACCCGCAATGTATTTATACACTTCTTTAGAAACCAAGGTATTATTACAAACGATGATAAACACGGGCGGATTGTCGAATAACCTGCTTATCCGATTAAAGTCTTTTTGGTAATGACGATAAAATTGTTCTAATGCCGTTTTAACCAGAGTGGGCAAATTTGGCGGCTGTTCGACGATTGGCTTACCCACTTTTGGAGCGTGTGTGACACGCCCCTTTTTAGGCAGCTCGTTTTTAACCTGCTCATATAAATTTTTTAAGACAGGCAAAGAGAGTGCTTCGGGATTATCGGATTCAGGCAAAAAGGGGATTTTGACTAAACCGGATTCAATCGCTTCTATCAAACCAAAATCGCTGACAACCCAAGGAAATAACTGATAAGCTGGGTAACCCGAATGACTGAGATAGTAAGGGGTAGCCGTTAAATCATAAATGCTTGACACCTTAAATTTTTGAGCGATTTGAACTAAGCCGTTAAACCAAATAGCAGCATAAGTGTTTTCAGCCTTACTGTTATCGTCATCGTTTTGTTTGCCCTTTTCTTTGGGCCAATAGCAGTGATGCGCTTCATCATTGATGATCAGCAGTCGTGACTCTGTTTTGAATTTGCCCAAGACTCGTTTAATCACTTGATTAAACTCTTCCTTAGCTTCCACCTTTTTGCCCGTCGCATCTTTTTTACCATCAAAAGGGCTCCTTTTATTGCCTTGCAAAATTTTGGGTTCCAAAACATGATAATTGGTAATGATGATTTTGGCATTAAGCCCTTTCGTGTGGGGCATTAACATCGGAGGAACCAGCTGTCTGATGTGATAATAATCTTGAATAGTGCTACCACTATTGAGGGTATCAACGAATAAAACGCCTAAACGATTTTTAATCGTAATGCCCGGCGCGACAATCAAAAAGTTGTCAGCAAAGCGCATATCCATACGATATTCTTGCCGATTAAAAAAGTGATAGACAATTTGGGCGGCCATCACGACGGTTTTACCGGTGCCCGTTGCCATTTTAAAAGCAATGCGCGGCAAATTATGCGTCGGAAAGGTTTGGCTCACTTGTTGAGCGGCTTTCAGTTCATTTAATATCAATTGTCCAACATTAGACTTTTGGGTTAATTCGTTTAACCAAATAGTTGTTTCAATGGCTTCCTGTTGCGCGAAGAATAATTTATGACAATCCGCCCTATCAGGATTTTTAAACCAAAAATAGAGTAATTCTTGAGAAACTCGTGTCGTGTTAGGATAACCTTGCACTCGCCACGCTTTCACTTCTTGCCGGATTAAATTAATAAGGTGTGCGTCAGACTTCTGTTGAGCGTTTTGAGGCTGCTCCTGAATATCGGCAACACGCCGCCCTTGTCTCACCTCTTCGTAATTCAATTCGCCGTTATGGGTAGCGTAATGAAACAGTGGTTCTTGATAAGGCGTGTTTAGAATGGGATTGATTGAAGACATATCAGTTATCAGTTATCAGTTATCAGTTATCAGTTATCAGTTATCAGTTATCATTGCATTGATATTCGCTATTGGAAAGGCCAACTTATCTAGCTGACAAACTAGATAAGATAACGACATAACGACCAGGATCAGTTATAAGAATAACGACAAGGATTAGTTATAAGAAAGGATAAACAGAGGGCCCCTTGATTAAATCTGCGTAAATCAGTTCAATCAGGGTGCAATTAAAAGTGATGTTTTGTTGTCTTGTAGGGGGCCTCGTGTTTCTTTACCCATGTATACTGCCGTAGGCGATTT
>JAYQWI020001054.1:0-2844 GCA_035871815.2 Candidatus Parabeggiatoa communis | reverse complement strand
TGTAGGCTGGCCTTGCGTGTTCGCCCTTTTGAAATGAATTGAGTGTGAAAACTTTATCACGCCTAGCGCAACAAAATGGATAATGAGTACTGAAGCACAAATAAACCGGTATTTTATCGCAAAGGGCATGAGCAAGGGATTGCCCCTACATGACATTGTGTAGGGGCAATCCCTTGTGGTTTCCCCTTTCTGTTTTTTTTAAATACCTGAAAATTTAGGGTTCAGTACTTATCCAGAGGATGAGTCTTTCAATCACACTGTCAATTCAAAATGAGATCAAACCGTTTACACTCAACCGGCCTTATTAATATATACGCGCGCGCGCTAAATAAAATGGATGGCAGTCTTGGGGAATCAATCCGTCAATTGTGATGGGGCACAGTGTGGGTGAATATGTCGCGGCTTGCCTTGCTGGGGTGTTCCGTTTAGAAGACGGTTTGAAATTAATCGCGCAGCGTGGGCGTTTAATGCAAGCATTAAAGCAAGAGGGCATGATGGTAGCCGTGTCGGCCAGTGAAAAGCAGGTGCTTAGCGCAATTCAAAATCAATCCGCTGTGTCGATAGCGGCGATTAATGGGCCAGAAAGTGTAGTCATTTCGGGATTGCGAATCGCTGTCGAAAGCGTTATCACGATTCTAGAAACACAAGGCATTAAAACCAAACCGCTTACGGTTTCCCATGCGTTTCATTCTGAACTGATGGATGCCATGCGGGCCGATTTTGAACGAGTCGCGAATCAAGTGACGTATTCACCACCACAAATGGCCCTGATTTCTAATCTCACGGGTAAACTGGCGACGGCTGATATCGCAACACCGCAGTATTGGTTAACGCATTTACGCCAACCGGTGAGATTTGCGGATAGCCTCACAACGCGACATCAATCCGGTTATGAAGTCTTTTTGGAAATCGGCCCAAAACCGAGGCTATTGGCGATGGGCTGTCAATGTTTACCAGATGGTATGGGCACTTGGTTACCCAGCCTACGTGAAGGGCAATCAGATGGGCAGATCATATTACAGAGTTTAGCTGAACTGTATGTGCGAGGCGCGTCAATTGATTGGGCGGCTTTTCAGGGTGATGAAAAGCATCGTCGCGTCGAATTGCCGACTTATCCTTTTCAAAGAAAACGCTATTGGGTTGAACAAGCCGCTCAATCCTTGTCACAAGACAAGAGCCCGATTTTGAATCTGATTGTGCAAGGCGAAACGGCACAATTGGCACAACGATTGGCAAAAACAGGCCGTTTTTCAACAGAACCGCAAAAATGATGATCTGAATTACTCGATATCTTAGTTCAACAACATCAACAAGAGAGTCAATTCAATACGATCAAAGACTGGTTTTATCATTTGATTTGGCAAGCGAAACCGCGTCGCGCTATTATTCAATCACAAGCTGAACAAGGCGAGCATACGCCCAGCCGTTGGCTGATTTTTGCCGATAGGCAAGGTGTCGGAAAAACCAATGCACCGCTTTTAGAAAAACAGGGGCACAGTTGTTTTTTGGTTTATGCGGGCAACACTGATCTGACAGATCAGCATATCGGATCGATTAATCCCAGTCATCTGACTGATTTTGAAGGCTTATTTGAAAAAATGCGGGATACAGAGGCCGCCCCGATAAGGGGCATTATCCATTTGTGGAGTTTAGACAGCGTTTTACCAGATCAATTGAACACGGCAACATTAGAACAAGCGCAAACCGTTGGGGCCTACAGTGCATTATATTTAGTACAAACCTTGATTAAACAGCCGGTTTTAACACCTGCCCAAATCGGGTTAGTCACGCAAAATGTGGTGCCCCTCACTGGCCGTGATCAAACAGCCCTGAATCTGGCTCAATCGCCTTTATGGGGATTGGGTAAAGTCATCGCCCTTGAACAGCCTGAGATATGGGGCGGCCTGATAGATTTAGAGTTAATCCCGTCTGGCTAAACGCTTCAAGAAATCGCTACCACACTCTTAACCGACATTTTAGAATCAGGCAGTGAGGATCAAATCGCTTATCAAGGCGGCCAGCGTTATGTTGCACGCCTCCTACCCAGTCGCTTAAAGCCATCGCAAACGTTTACCTTACACCCTAATGGCTGTTATTGGATTACCGGCGGTTTAGGTAGCTTAGGTTTACGAGTCGCGCAATGGCTGATCACACAAGGTGCCCGCTATTTGATATTGACTGGCCGACATGCGCCTTTCGCGCAAGCTCAAAACCTGATTGATCAATGGCAAGAAAGCAGTACGCATATATTAATTAAACAAGCCGATGTCGCCAATGAAAGCGAAATCAAAACCGTATTGGAAACCCTAAACCACCCTTTACGAGGTATCATTCACGCAGCCGGTACACTGGGATATGACAGCCTGCCAGAAATCAGCCTGATTCGCCTACAATCCGTACTACGCGCCAAAGTGCAAGGCGCATGGCTTTTGCACCAACTGACTCAAAACCAGCCACTTGATTTTTTCGTCTGTTTTTCCTCCATTGCCTCAGTATGGGGTTCCAAAAAACAAGCCCATTATGCCGCCGCCAATCACTTTCTGGATGGATTAGCCCACTATCGTCACGCACTGGGCTTACCCGGATTGAGTATCAATTGGGGCTGGGCAAAAGGTGGTATGGCTTCTGGAGAAGCGCAAAGCGTATTAAAACGTATGGGTGTCGAAGCCTTATCGCCAGAAAAAGCCCTTCAAGCCTTCGGCTACTTGCTGACAACCCAAAGCTGTCAAAACACAGTAGCCGATATCAACTGGCCTGTATTTAAGGCAATTTATACGGCCCAAAAACCCAGGCCCTTGTTGGAACAGCTTGAAATACAGGCCTTTGCAAGCACCCATCCTCAAC
>JAYQWI020001053.1:0-8573 GCA_035871815.2 Candidatus Parabeggiatoa communis | reverse complement strand
AGTAATATAGTCTATGACATATTAAAGTAGCACTTTATTGAAGCTAAACAGCGGTATTTTTACTTGCCAACAGGTAAACCTATACTTGCTAACCACTGATGAACAAATACTTGATTTACAAAATATAATTTAACCAAAACGGCAATGATGAGCAAAAACAATATCCAACGTAATAGTCTGATTAAAAAACCACCTTGCTTTTTTTCATTACGTGCTTTAGTCATTTTTGCTTTCTTACTGGCTTTTTCACGTCGCGATGCTTGTTCTTGTTGCAATAATAGTTGATTATCATAGGCCTCCCTCTTTTCATCATTTCCTAATATAGCAAAAGAGCTCTTAATCTCGTTTATTTTTCTTTCATACTGTATTTTAGCGGTTTTTAAAGCATCTTGGGTTATTTCCCGAACGGTATCAACATCAGCTTGCCCATTCTCCAAACCCAATAATTTAGCTGCTTTTTGGCGCAAACCTGCATCTGTATTTTTCTGTGTTAACAGGCTATATGCTTTTTTGTAATTATTAATCTTTTTCTCATGTTCCTGTTTTACCATAGCAAGACTTTGCTGACCTGCTTGCTTGATGTCATTTGGCTTTGCTTCTGGCTCAAGACCCAAGATTTCATAGTGCGTTTTTTTATTTAACATATTGATTTAATAACCTTAAAAATAAGTCAATGTATAGAGTGTGTCAAATATAGCACAAATGTTGTTAAAACCCCACTATAAAATGCAAAAATACCTAAACAACTCTAAATATTCAAGTTTAAATAAAAAGCACACAGCTTGTTCTATTGCGCCAAATCCTGATATAACCACACCATACGGTCTAAAAACCAAGATTTTCCCAGTATAACAATTACTATTCCCAGCACGGTTAACCAAACATGCAACATTATTAAGCCATAGATAGTTAACAGCGTTCCTATTGTCATTATCAGTTTTAAAACTTTAATTGTGTTTAAATGATGTGAAGGAATTTCAGGCTGTTCAAGTAATATACGTTCTCCGAGTACGGCTTTTGATGCCCAATTATTGATTGATTTTGGCTTGTTAAATATTCTTGGGTTAATCCAAATCCATAATATTATCAGTGCAATAGCTAAAAGACTCCACCAGCCAATCCAAACTCTTGACCAAACAGCCAGAATAAATAGTGGTAGTCCTGAATAACGTGTCCATACGCTCCATGGATTAGTATGTCTTTCCCAAACCTCATTAGACATACGAAACCATTTTGCAGCTTTTTGCTCGATAGTCATTGAATTATCTCGATTTTGGTTATTGATAAGGCTTAATCTTGAAGGTTCATCATTCGATAGTCCTTTAAAAAAAGAACTGAATCAATCTGTTGCTACTCGCAAAACAAGTTTTGCATTCCTGTACTATATTTTATCAGGATAAACAATGTGTTGATATTATTTGTGGGAAATCAATTTGTGTGGATAAGTTCGCCCCATGCAGTTTAGAATCAATCGTACATGAGGCAAAGAAGAGTAGATTTAGCATACTTAAACCAGATAATAATATTGCCGTTAAAACTATCTGGTTAAGCACTAAAAATTAAGATTTTTGTTTTGAACCATAAATAACTAAGTAGTTTTGCCCACTTGCTTCAACATAAATAAACAGCACTTCTAATTTATTCTCCACTGCACCATTTTGCGTTAAATGCAATTCATGAACGTTAACATAGTGAGACTTAGGCATGTTATAAGTCGCGCCTCGAATTTTCGATTGAGTAGGTGCAAGACTGGTTATTTTAAATGCTGTCATGTTATCTGCGCTGCCAGTAATTTTCGTAATTGACTCAACTTTCGCTTTAATCGTATTTACGTCACTTGTATCCAAGCTTGCAATCGGCGCATAAACACCCTCTATGTCATACATATCAGGAAATCCATCCGCAAACATTGCCTTAATGAATAGGTCAGTTGTATTAACATCATAAGTAGAAACAGCATATTCAGTTACAGTGCCAGTATCGGTTGAACCCGTATCCCCTGTTGTCGTATCAGTACCTGTTGAACCCGTATCAACACTACCACTTACAAATTTAGAAGCCAATACATCTAGCTTTAGATTCTGTTCATTGACTGTAACCGTTTTTGAATAGCTACCTAATGTGCTATGGGTAAAAGTAACTTTGTATGTGCCATTTTCGGCAGGAATACCATAGCCACCTGCATTTGCAGTTGTCGCGGTTGAACCGCTACTTTCAAGTGTAATCTTGACACCTTTCACACCTTCACCAATAGTGTAAAAATTGTCTTTATCATTGTCATCGTACACAACGCCCGTAATAAAGTGGCAACGACTAGGAAAGTATGCGGCAAAATCATCCGTCACATAATAGCTATTAAAACGACTTTTACGAATCCCAAACGCTAAGCTAATACCTACTTCCTTAAACTTAGGACTTAAAATATTAACGCGGTGTCCACGACCGGAATAATCCTCATCAACAAACAAGTCGCCATGTAATTTAATACTGCTCTCACCTTTGTCAATCGAGGCAGTTGTTGCAGTATAAGCGAGGTTTTCGCCCGTACGGAGATAGTCATAACCTTGGTCTTCAACACGTTCAGCAGGTGTTTTATTCGTACCTTGGGAGTTGTGCGCAAAATACTCATTGTCCGCCATGTCTTTGGAATGCGCGATTGCGGCTTTGTATAATTTGACGTTAAAAGTCAGTGGCTGCATGGCTTGAGTTGAGATACTGGATAAACTACTAGAGTCAATGCCTTCGGTGACGCTGCTTAAGCCGTATATTTTAGCTTCTGCAACAGGATTGGCACGCGCTCGGTTAATTAACTCCAAGTGTATTTGCTCTTCAGCAGAAGGGTTTCCAAAATAATAACTATTGTAGTTGGAGCAAGCTTTAGGATCGCCTACTGCAGCCACAGCAGAAAAAGAAAAACTCCCGATGAGGAGCGTACAAAGTGTGTTACGTAATAACATTATCAAAATTCCTTGTGTTTCTGGTCAAACTTAACAAGAATTATAATATAAAATGCCCACTATAGCAGTTTAATCTATGGACGAAAGCCCTTTTTAATCCGAATAGCGCGAATAAAAGTGGTTTAATATTATCCTATTGCATCATATTCTTAGCATCCAGTACAAATCATTCAGCTCAAAATTATTCACAAAACAGCCTAAAAAAACCGAGTTCGATGCAAGAAATAGCCTACATTTAAATCGGGCTTTTATATTTTTTACGTTTACTTTTGAGCACCACAGATTGATTATCAAGACTTAAAAATCACAAAAAAAACTCCCAAACAATTTAATGCTTGGAAGTTACGCAATATTAGTGAGCCACTTGTTTCAAGTCTGAAGGCAATAATTGATAACCTTGCGCTTGACTCTTAGAGCCAACAGATTGGGCAGTGAAGTTCACATTAAATCCAGTGCTAAAATCGACACCAGAATAACTATCATCAACGTTAATATTACTTGGTCTTGATAAGGTTAAATATGCGCCACATGCTTCACCGGGTTCACAAATCACATTGTTGTTATTCGCGTCAGTCCCCGCAACCACTTGATAACTACCTGTTAGAATATTGGTAAAACGAAAATCGTAGATACCATCTAAAGAGGAAGCAGAGGTTTGTTTAATCGTTTCTTGTGAATCAGTGTCAATCAACAAAATATAATGATGACCTGCATTACCTGTTTGGGTGGTAATATCATTGTTCACTTGCCAAATAACAGGGATATTGATCGTATTTATATTGCTTCTAATTTTGATTGTTCCACTATAAGTGCCTGTTTCTAAACCACCACGATTCACTTTTACTTCGTAGTCGCCCAAACCAAAGCCGTTTACAGTCACATAACCACTGGCATCATCTGTGATGTCTAAGATTTGCAACGTACCGCTACCACCATTACTTAAGCTTAAGGTTGCTGTGGTTGAAGTTGAGCCAAAGTTAAGTGATTGCGGAGTGACAACAAGAACGGGGTCGGCTTGTACACCTGTGTCATCACGTCCAAATTGTGCTGCTGCTAATACAGCTTTATTTGCATCCAGTAAACCATAACCAAAGCTGGTGTCACGTCCTTCTGTCCCAATATCAGAGGTAATCGCACCACTACTAATTAAGTCGTCGACATTTTCAGGGGTTAAATCTGGATTAACTGCCTTCATTAGTGAGATAACACCCGCAACATGTGGCGTTGCCATGGATGTACCAACTAGAGAATAATATTCAAATTTAATTTGTCCTGTGCTGTCATCACCAATAGTACTGATAATGCCATCGGGCACACCGTCACCATTGATATCTGGGGTGTTGTCACCACCGGGAGCGGCAATATCTACAAATTCATTGTAATTAGAATAAGAGGCTTTTTTGCGACTCATATCAACTGCTGCAACGGAAATAACCCCCGGTAAGGATGCTGGATAATAAGGAGTACGTGAATTATCATTACCCGCCGCCGCAACAATAAACACACCTGCATTTCGTGCTTGTTGAATCACTGCTTGGAAACGTGAGGAAATACTCGGGCCGCCTAAACTCAAATTGATGATATGTGCAGTACGCCCCGGCACTGAGCCTGAGTCATTGTCAATCCCAATCGCATAACGAATCGCCTGCTCTACGCCATAATCACTACCACTACCATTTTTTCCTAATACACGTAACGGCATGATTTTAGTTTGCCAGCTCGTACCCGCAATTCCTTCATTATTATTAGTCAATGCGCCAATAACGCCCGCAACGTGAGTGCCATGAAAACTGCTTCCTCCCACACTTTGATCGCCGGGGTCATCAGGATCGGAATCAATACCATCACCATCAATTGAAACACTGGTATCAGAAATAAAATCATAACCTTGAGCAAATTTTCCTTGCAAATCAGGATGGCGCAATAACACGCCCGTATCAATAACTGCAACAATCACTGAAGAACTGCCAACGGTGGTATCCCATGCTTGGGGCAAATTCAGCATTTGATAATTCCATTGATAACGATAAAACGAGTCATTTGGCGTTGCTTGGGAGCTTAAAATATAGTTAGGCGTTGCAGCTAAAATATCATCACGACGACTTAAGCATTTTGCCAACATCAAGGTTGTGTATTTGCCTTTTAATTCATCAGGAATTTCAGTCGCGCCAAAATCAGTTGTAATACAGCCATTAGGACGGTTAAATTGTTGAGCCGACAAGGTATTTTCAACATCAAATTGATAACGACTACGGCGGTCAGTATTGACGTGTTGCGAATCTAAACCAAAGCTACTTAGTGCATTTAATGCTTGATAAGTCAATGCTTTATCATCAGGCTTGAATTCGACCAAAACATCACCCACAACAATATCATCACTTAAACGCGGGGTTGTGCTTAAACTGGTTTGTTGTAACGCTTGCCCAATATTTAAGACATAATTAGATGCACCAAGATGCGAATGAACTTGAATAAAATAAGAGCCATCAGATGGAACGGTAATACTTTCGGTTGCACCTTCACCTACTGAGGCATTGAGGATATTGCCACTGTTATCAAGTAAGCCCAAATCCAAGTCATTTACGGATAAATCATCATTGGCAACAAATAGATTTATGATTTGCCCTTTCTGCAATGAAGTCAGAAAATAATCATCAACATCACCATTGTTACGTGAATTACCCGTATTACCTGAACCGGGGCGATTGACATAACCCCCTAAAATAACTGGGTTTGGGATAGGTTGTGCTGATTCAAAATCATTATTTGAACTGTTTAACGCATTGACATCATTGACATCAATATCAGTTGCAGTATTGCTGGCAGCAACAATCTTACCCACGAGAGTATGGGTTTGGACAGTCGGTGTTGTGGTTGTATTGTCGCTGGTAGACGAGGATGAGCTATCATTACTACTACATGCGGCAAGGCTAAGCAGTATCAATGGGTAAAACCAAAAACGTTTAACAAGCATAGTATTAGATTCCAATTAATCGTAAAAAATCTATAAATCTTTATACCGACTGTATTTCACAATGTAAAGTCATTCTATTTGGATTATGATGAATTTGAGTCTTAATTTTATTCATCGCGCAGAACAAGCAAAATAATGCTTATAATTTGAAATTATCAAGGTCAGGATTTGAATCTTAGTTTAAACAGCTATTATCATAGAAAAGCACAATAATAATCAATTAAACAGATGCTTGTAGATTTAGATGTTTTTTAAATTGCTGCACGAGAAATGAGCAGACTTATGCCTGTGTTCCGTAAGCAAGAAATTAGATTTTTTTAGGGAGTTGGACTATGTTGAGAGAATGTATAAAAAAGAGATTTTAAATACAAAAAAGACAAATAAAGAAAACTTCAGGGCAAGAAATAATTGGTGGTAGCGGGGGCAGGATTTGAACCTACGACCTTCGGGTTATGAGCCCGACGAGCTACCAAGCTGCTCCACCCCGCATCAATTAAGAGACGCATGTTAGAGCATTATTGCTTCCAATGCAAGATAAATTTGATTTATATTTGTTGAATACCGTTATTGATATGAAATCAAAAAAATACCGCCGCATTTTCCCAATAAAATCAAGTCGGATAGATTTTAAATTGATGATTTATTTTTGATAGATTGATTTAAAAAACGATTGCATTACGCAAGGAATAAGTCTATAGAATTTAAGCAAGAGGATTTTGGAAATTAGGATTGGAAGTTTTTAGGGAAATAAAACAAATTTCAAGGCAAGAAATAATTGGTGGTAGCGGGGGCAGGATTTGAACCTACGACCTTCGGGTTATGAGCCCGACGAGCTACCAAGCTGCTCCACCCCGCATCAATTAAGAGACGCATTATATGGAGTCTCTACCTTCAATGCAAGCTTTATTTTCGTTATTTTTTAGAAGGACGGCGTTTTACGCGCTGTTGGATAAATATCACAATCTAACAGGATAAAATTCTATTTATATTGTAGCAATTTCGCAAACTTGAATTTATCACAAACACAGAGTATGTTATGAGTTAACGTGATGGTAAAGAGAGCACGCATGACTAAACCCTTACAACTTACCAATGAAGATGGCTTATTGCTTACGGTACGCCTACTGCGTAAAAATGATGCGTATGGTGATGACGATGCGTTTATCTATGATAAAGACGAGCCTAGTTTAGAAGTGTTCGATGCAAGTGGCTTTGAAGAAGAACCTGAGATTTATGGTTATTTTACAGGTATTCGTTTTATTGTTGGCGAGATTTTTGTGGAGCAGATTGATGAAGATTCTATCATTAGTGAACATTTTTCAATTTGGGGGATTTCTGAAATCACTGTAGCATTGATGCAAAATTGGTTAGTCAAGCAGCTATCAGAAGATGAAAAACATTTTGTTGATGCGGCGTGGTTGGAAAAAACCAAATTCACACCGACAAAGCATTCTATGTCAACCCCAAAAACAATGCCTTATCATCCCAATAATTTGTTTAGAGAAATTGAAAAAAATATGGATTTTGACGAGTTTGAGGATGAATTTGACGAGTTTGAGGATGAATTTAAAGATGAAGAGGACAATATAAATCATTTTGTTTTGCAAGAATTAGATGCTGCATTACGGGCTTTGGATTTGGCTGAATCGGCAGATAATCAGTGGAAACAGGGCAATGTTAATTTGCGTTTATATATTTTGGCGGCAAAAAAACAAATCTTAAAAGCAATCCAGCTTGCAAATCCAAATTAATTCTCTTATAACATCTTGAGTTTAAAATTAATATCATCAACTCAAGGTGTTTATCCATTGCTGCATTAATGGCACTCTGATTTGATAGCCCTCTTCATTTAAATCAATCACATCATGTTTTTGTAAAGTATCAATTGCTGTATTCAACGTTTCTGTATTCATCTCTATTTTTTGAGTTAATTCCTCAGAACTTAAACCTGTCTTAGCTTGTGCCAATTGGATTAAAACTTGTTTTTGTTGTTCATCGGCTTGTCCCCAAACCCCTGTAAAATAATAATCGCTGTCTTGGAAAAAACGTGATTCAGTAAGCACCATTTCTAAATCTTTGATGCTGAAACGGTCGGCGCGTTGTTGGCTTTGGTCAAATTTTTGTTCGTTATAGAGGCTCAGCAAGTTGTGACATATTTGTTGGATTAAATAGGCTTGTCCGTGAGTGAGTCGGATAATTTCATCAATTACGTCTTGGTCGTAGTCTAATGGGAAATCTTCGGCGGGTTCTGTAATCAATAGGCGTGCGGGTGCGTCTTCAAGAAAGCTGACTTTAATCGCTTTGATGCTGCCAAACAGGGGATTAAAATAGTCTTTGCGCATTTCGTCAAGTGTGTGCAGTCCTGCAAATGCGAGTATAAACCATGGATAGGTTTGAATCACGCTGCGGAAATATTCAAGTAATCCTTTGTCGAGTGTACCTTTATTAATGCGTTGTTCTAGGTTTTCAAATTCGTCAAGTGTAATGATAAGATATTGATTTTGTTCTGTTTGTTGTTTATTGATTTTGCGCAGAAAACGATCAAATCCATGATAAGGGTCGGTTTGAAATGTTTCGGGTTTGGGTTCGGATAGTTCAAATTGGGTTTCAATTGCTTCGTAACAGGCATCAGCGAGTTGATA
>JAYQWI020001052.1:0-4940 GCA_035871815.2 Candidatus Parabeggiatoa communis | reverse complement strand
TTCTCAGCCCTCCAATGCCCTAGTCAAACAAGCCATGACAATGCCTGGCGGCGGCATATTGGGCGTTGCGAGTGGACAAATTACGGATGATAGCGAACTGGCATTATGTTTAGCTCAAGCCTTGGCAACAGGGCGAGATTTCAATCTTGAACACATTGCGCTCAATTATGTTGAATGGATTAACTCACATCCTTTTGATATGGGTATGACAACCCGCCATGCTTTAGGCTGTTTTAGGGATTCAAAATGGCAAAGTATCTGTGAAAAAGAAGGTTATGCGGTTGCCATGACACAAGCGGCAAGGCAACACTGCATGGCATCTAAAGCGAATGGGAGTTTAATGCGGATCGCGCCGTTAGGCATCTGGGGTAGTCGTTTGGATGACAATGAATTAGCGCAATGTGCGATCAAAGAGTCAAGCCTTTCCCATCCGAATGACAGTTGCTGTCATGCCGTTGCGTGTTACGTCATCGCAATTGCCAGTTTGATTGAAAATATCGGGCAACGCAACAAAGCCTTTAATCGTGTGACACGTTGGGCAAATCAAAACGCCAATCAAGAAGTCCGAAGTTGGTTACAACAGGCTAAAAATAATATCGATGTGCCGTATCACCCACAAGTGGGTTTTATCAAAATCGCGTTTATTCATGCCTTTAGGCACCTATTACTGGGTACCCGTTATCGGGATGCCATTCGCGAAACCTTGTCTGGTGGCGGCGATACGGATACCAATACCTGTATTGTAGGCGGTTTAATTGGCGCGGCAGGCGGTGCTTCTGATATACCAGATAACCTGAAAATCGCCGTACTGCACTGTGATACAAAACAAGGACAACATCCACGCCCTGCTTTTTTACACACCACTCAATTACCAAAACTGACTCAACGTCTACTGGATGCTCATGTTTAAAAAGGATTTGGGGCCGTAGGGGCGAACCGACATGTTCATCCTACCTACGTGTTCGCCTTTATTTTGCTGTGTTTATTGGGTTTATTGAACATGTAATAAGCAACAGCGCCGAATAGGGAGCCACTAACCACTGCAACAGCCACAACAGGATGAGCGAGAATAACGGGTTTAAAACAGCATTCCCAAAAAGGCGGATAGCTTGTGGGTATGTAAGCTTTGACAGCACTGATAATTTCTGGTTCTAATGCCATAGTTATTTTCCTGTTTATAAAATCAGGGTGGATTACACCTAATTTCGATGTAGAGACGCGATGCCTCGCGTCTCTGTTTTTGTTTCGATGCGATGCCTCGCGTCTCTGTTTTTGTTTCGAGGCAATGCCTCGCGTCTCTGTTTCGATGCGATGCCTCTGCGTCTCTGTTTCGAGGCGATGCCTCGCATCTCTGTTTTTGTTTCGAGGCGAGGCCTCGCGGTTTCGAGGCGAGGCCTCGCTAGAGACGCGAAGCATCGCGTCTCTACAATGGAAACAATCCCTTATCCTTTTGCGTGAAAAGTACTTTTTTACAAACTGATAGGTAATAAGACGATTTAGCCTAACAACTTACTGATGGCTTTCAATAATTCATCTTTCTTGACTGGCTTGACCAAATATTCTTTGGCACCTGTCATCAAGCCCCAGGCACGATCAGTTTCCTGATCTTTGGAAGAAAGTAAGACAATGGGAATGGATTTGGTTTCAGGTGCCTTGTGAATTTTGCGAGTCGCTCTAAAACCATCTAAACCAGGCATCACGATATCCATCACAATCAGCTCAGGCTGGAGTTCTGTCGCCTTTTTTATACCTTGTTCACCATCTGAAGCTGATGACGTTTTATGCCCTTGTTCTTCCAAAATCTTTTTAATGGTAGCGGTATCTGTGGGCGAATCATCCACTATTAATATATGGGCCATCATTTGACTCCTAGTTATTTTGTCGTTTGGACAATACGAACTTTTTAATTTGATTTTGATTTAAAACCGGCTGGCGGTTGACGGCCTACCAACGATTCCAAATAATACAACTCGTCATCAGTATGATCCTTCATGATGTCAGAAGCAATCGGTGTATTATGGGCATCATGGCTGCTGATAGAATAGGCCTTATGATAAGTTGCATTGACCGGTTTTAGCTGTCGATTGCTGTCATGGGTGATCATTTCGGTGTCACCATAGCAAGTACAGAAATAGGTGTTATTTGGGTTAGTATCAAGAAATAAACCCGTGCCGCGTATTCCAATTGTCGCTGTTTGCGTTTCAATCACTTTGTTGCCATGACGCTTACCAAAAACGCCCAACAAGCTACCACTGATGAGGTGCATAGCATTGACAATACTAAAACCCGGATTATAACGTAAGCGTAGACTTGAACGCGCACCTAGCTTGTAAACATCGTCGCCAATGACAAAAATCACTTGACTGTTGGCACCGGTTTTAACGGTATCACCTGGTTTAATCAGCGTATTTAAAGTGGCAGGTATCGTGTTAACCCAAACTTGCCCCTGCATTGTACGAATGACGCTGGCATAAGCGAGTTCTGGTATCAATCCCAACAGGGTACTTGATGCTGATACCGCTAAAAAACGTCTACGTGAAGAATTAAGTTGATCATTTGGCATCCTGATATGATCCTCATGGTAGGAGCAATCCCTTGTGGTTGCCCCGAAATGAATGATTTTTCTGTAAATCTATATATAGAAAGGCGAACTGATTTTTAGAATTGATTCGTAAAATTCTTGCTCTTCACTTTACCCTTAAGAAATATCACATGCGCTTTAGCTTCGCCGCTTGTCCAAATCATATTAGTACCTGATAAAGAATCAAGTCCAAATATTGAACCAATACCCGTTTCCACACTACCGCTAGTCACTTTCGTTGGCTCACCTAAAATAACAATGACTTCTTCTTCTGTCATGCCTTCCTGAATCTTAACGAAGTTACTATAAGTCAAAGGTTGAGTCGCACAACTGCTCAATAAAACAATCAACATCAGCAATATCGTTATAGATTTGTATAAATAAAAAAACATCACCCCCCCTCCTGTCAAAATCGCTACCCGTATTTAATTATTAAACAACAGTTAATCAAACAACACAAGTGAATTGTGAATTGTAAATTGTGAATTGTGAATTATTTTTATAATAGAAGTTCAAAATGTGTGAATTAAAAATATAATCAATTAAAATTATAGTGAGATATTTTTGCCAAAGCTTAAAAAAATTCAATCAAATTCAATCAATATAGCTCTTGAAAAAAAATGTACTTTGATGCGCCATGTTCTTATGACACCTCACCATGACCCTCATTTTTATTTTAACGATAATATTCAATCAGTTGTAAAATAATAACTCAAAAAGCGTATGTTTAAAACACCTCAATCTCTAATCTCTTCTCGCACAATATTGATCACGGGTTGTTCAAGTGGCATAGGATATTGTGTGGCACACGGCCTCAAAAACCGAGGTTATTCGGTATTGGCAACCGCACGTCGGCCTGAAGATGTTGCCCGTTTACAACAAGAAGGGCTAGAAAGTTTCGTTTTAGATTTGAACGATTCGCAGTCCATTTTTGAAGCCGTACAAACTATATTAGCGCGTACTAATGGACGACTCTATGGTTTATTTAATAACGGGGCTTATGGACAACCGGGCGCAGTAGAAGATTTAAGTCGTGAAGCCTTGCGTCAACAATTTGAAACCAATTTATTCGGTACGCATGAATTGACTTGTCAACTCTTACCCGCCATGCGTCAACAAGGCGAAGGGCGCATTATCCAAAATAGTTCCGTGCTAGGCCTAGTTGTACTGCCCTATCGCGGAGCCTATAATGCCAGCAAATTTGCATTGGAAGGCTTAACAGACACCTTGCGTTTAGAATTAGCCAATACCGGGATCAAAGTCTCCTTGATTGAGCCAGGGCCCATTACCAGTCGGTTTCGTGTTAATGGTTATCATAAGTTCAAAAAATATATTGATGCTGAACACAGTCCACATCAAGAAGCGTATGCCAAAACGGAACAACGGTTATTAGCAGAAGAGGCCGTCGCCCCATTTACTTTACCTCCCGAAGCCGTATTGCAAAAAGTCATCCATGCCCTCGAATCAAAACATCCAAAGCGGCGTTATTATGTCACATTTCCCACCTATTTATTAGCCACTTTGAAACGATTATTACCTCATTGGGCAATGGATTCGATATTGCGACGTATTTAATTAATTAATACATAACGACAAGGATTATTTATAAGAAAGGATTAAATCTTAGCCTGATTAAATTTGTTATGTGAGTCTCGTCAGTTTTCCCTGAAAAGTGCGGCTTACGATGTTTGACATTGTTTTGATTTATGAAAGGGTTCATGATCTGAGCTAAGTGACGATCTTATCCTTTCTTATAAACAATCCTTGTCGTTATACTTAAGTACTGAATCCTAAATTTTGAGGTATTTTAATAGAAGCAATGTTTATTTGTAATTAGAGACGCGAAGCATCGCGTCTCTACGAAACCGCGAATTGTAGAGACGCGATGCTTCGCGTCTCTTTGCGGTAAAATACCTGTTTATTTGTGGTTCAGTACTTATTTTACATGACACTCTTAAAGCTGGTGTTAAAATATGTCTTGCTAAAATGAAGACTAAAATCACGGCCCTTAAATATAAGAAAATCGAACAGCCTGATGGTAGTCAACTGACAAAAGTATTGCCGGAAGTGAGAAAAGATAATACGCCATCATCAGAATAATGATAAATAAGGTGAATATTGCACTGCATATTCACCTCATTATTATTAATCATTCGTTTTTTTCGATCATCGTTGTACTAAGTACTGAACCCTAAATTTTCAGGTATTTTAATAGAAGCAACTAGTACCACACGTCGTTAATATATCGGATAATAATTGTACCCAACCCCATGACTGGTGCTGATATGAATAATCAGATTAATTTACGGCGCGTGGTACTAGGGTTGTCAGTCTCAGGTTTTACCCGTCTAAATTAATT
>JAYQWI020001051.1:0-2512 GCA_035871815.2 Candidatus Parabeggiatoa communis | reverse complement strand
CGGAGTAAGTAACGTCCGGTTTCTAAGGCGCGCATACGGGCTATTTCTAAATGTTGATGGGGGGCGATTGAGTCGCCAAACCAGGCATCATTGCTGACATTCACTAATAGGGTGGCGCTAGGAAGGCTGTTGCGTATTAATTCGCCATAAGCAGCTTCATAACATATCGAGATGCCTATTTTTTCATTGGCACTGTTGAGGTTGGGTTGTATGGCTTCTCCAGGGGAAAAGGCGGATAAGGGTACATTCAGTAATTTTAAGAGTTCGCCAAAGGTGGATTGAAAGGGGATGTATTCACCGAAAGGGACTAAATGGGATTTGTAGTAAAATCCGGGCTGGCTGCCAATGCTGGCGACGCTGTTAAAATAATCGCCATTTGGGTGCATGACGGGTAGGCCGATTAAAAAATCGGTGTGATATTGGGTATGCTCTGCGACTATTTCTTCTAAAAATCCGGGGACATGGATGGATACGTCGTTGTAAAACATGGCGATGGCGGTTTCTGGCCAGATAATGAGATCGGCATCTCGGTGGGCTTTGCTGAGTTCTAAGTAACGTTGCATACTGGGCACTTGGAATCCGGATAACCATTTAAATTCTTGCGGAATGTTGCCTTGTATTAAGGCGACTTGTTTCGCTTTGCCTACGGGTTGAGTCCAGGATAGGCCGGAAAGTAGCCAACCGCTTCCCCATATTACCAGTAATACGGGTAAGATACGCCATGCTAAGTGTTTGATATTGAAAGCATAAACGAGTAGGGCGGCTGTGAAGACGGTTAGCCAACTGACACCGTATACGCCTAATAGGGGTGCAAATCCATTTAGCGGTGAATCAATTTGACTGTAACCTAAGCTTAACCAAGGGAAGCCGGTTAAAAACCATCCTCGTAACCATTCCATCAGTGTCCATGCGGCGGGTAGGATGACTAATAATTTGATGGGGGTGTTTTTTAAAAAAAAGCGGGTTAATAATTGGCCTAATAATGCTGGATAGAGTGCCATCATTAAGACAAAACCTGCTGTTAAGGTGATTGTGCCTATCAGGGGTAGGCCGCCAAATTGGTGAAAACTAATATGTACCCATGATACGCCGGCACCGAATAGGCCTATGCCATAGAGTAGGCCTCGCCAAAAGGCGCGACGTGGTGAGATATTTTGCCAAAGCAAAAATAATAGGGCCGGTGACAAGACGGCAATGGGAAATAAAGCATAAGGGGCAAAGGCCAGTGGGAGGCTTAAGCCGGCAATGAGGCTTAAGGTGTCACCTAAATAGCCTGATAATTTTAAGGGTTTCACAGATTGCTGTTCCTTTAGATTTTGGGATGGTTTTTTGCTTTTTTTAATCAAGAAAGAAGATAGAACGCTGATGACGTTGATTTTTCATGATTAACACAAATAGGACTTGGATTTTAGATTTCGACTGATTGTTCTGAAATCTCTTTCTCGGTTGGGGCATTTGCAAGCGGTTTAACGCGCAATAAGTGAATGCGACGTCGATTGGCGCGTACAACTTGAAAATAAAAACCATTGAGTTTTATACTTTCACCGCGTTTAGGCAAGTGTCCAAAGGCTTGTAGGAGCAAACCGCTGATGGTATCAAATTCGTCGTCGCTGAGATTGGCTTTAAAATACTCGTTAAATTCTTCTATGGGTGTTAAGGCGAGGAGGCTGTAAAAACCTTGATGATTCGGTTTTATAAAAACTTGGTCATCGATATCATGCTCATCGTCAATATCGCCCACAATTTGTTCGATCACATCCTCAATGGTGACTAAACCGGCGACACCGCTATATTCATCCACAACAATCGCGATATGGTTGCGGCTGGTGCGAAATTCGCGCAATAAGACATTAAGACGCTTGCTTTCGGGAATAAAAACAGTGGGGCGCATGACATCACGCATATTAAATTGATTCCCTTCACCCTTGGCATAATATTCCAGTAAATCTTTGGCCAAAAAGATGCCTTGTACATCATCACGATTTTCGCCTATGACGGGAAAACGCGAATGGCCTGATTCAACAATGGTTTTGACTAATTGATCCGGCGGTTCATATAACTCTAAAACAACCATGTGTGATCTTGGGATCATGATATCGCGGACATGTTGTTCAGAGACTTTTAAGGCACCATCAATCATGCCTAAAGTCTCTGTACTGAGCAATTCGCGTTGTTGGGCATCATGTAACAGGGTAATCAGTTGTGTTTTATTCAGTGGTTTTTTAGAGAAAGCGTGTTTCACACGCTCAAGCCAAGAGAGAGTCGGATTAGATTGGGAAATAGCACTAGAAGAAATCATAATGGTTCTGGCGTTCAGGAATTTAGGCGTTACAAGCGTTCTGGAGATAAGGTTTTCGATCTATTGATTATGTTCAAGACTAACAGATTATCGAACAAACTGTCGTTTATAAGATAATCTGTTAGCTTGATATGGTACAACGAATTAGGAAATAAACGAATAAGCCTATTCTGTCTAAAACCAACAGATTATCGAACAAACTCTAGTTGATAA
>JAYQWI020001050.1:0-4357 GCA_035871815.2 Candidatus Parabeggiatoa communis | reverse complement strand
CGCCCGTTTACCCACCCTACAAATCGGGGGTGAAAAAAAAAGTGCCAGTGCAACGTGTTATCACCTTGCGAACCGGCTGCCCCTAAGTGATGATATTTCATTTTATAATCTCATTTATTAAGACTATGTTAGTAGAATTTTCAGTTTCCAATTACCGTTCAATTGGGGATGAACAGATTTTGAGTTTGGTGCCTTCTTCATCCCAAGAATACTTAAATAATATTCTTGAACAAGGTACATATAAAGCATTGAATGCCATTGGCATTTATGGAAATAATGCCAGTGGAAAAAGCAATCTGCTTAATGCCATTGAATTATTAGATAAACTCCTCTATTTATCGGCACGTTCCAATTCAACTACTCAATTACCCTATCAACCCTTTTTACTGCGCGAAGGCTATGACTTCAAACCAACCCAGTTAGAAATCACCTTTATTCTTGATGAAAACCGTTACCGTTTTGGACTTGAATATAATAAAAATGAAATCAAAAGAGAATGGCTTTATTGCAAAAAAGCATCACTGATGGAAGCGATGTTATTTGAACGAGAAGCCGATATCATTGAGGTGTCTTCTGAATATCAAGGTTCTCCTGAATTAATTAATGCGGCTATTGAAGCGACAAGGGATAATGCCTTATTTATTTCAACCTGTGATATGTTAAATATTGCCGGTGCCAAATCACTTTTTAAATGGTTTGACAAGCTCATTTCCATTAATGGTATAGAAACTGAACGTGAAGAAATCACAACCGTTCACTTGTGGGAAAATCAGGAATATAGACAAAAAATTAAAGAATATCTTAGGTTCCTTAATTTGGATATTCATGATTTAGACATTTTAATTCAAGATATTGATGTTTCAAAGCGACAAAATCTATTGAGTCCTTTGGATAAAAAGAGGAGAAATCAACTCATCAAAGCCTTTCAGAACATTCAAGGATTTCAAACAATGACTGTTCATCAAGCCTATAATGAACAAGGCAACCCTTTGAACCAGAAGCGTTGGGATTTAGATGAGCATGAATCTGAAGGTACCAAAAAAGCCTTTCATTTAAGCGGCCCTGTCATTAGGACTTTGAGCAAAGGAGGCGTTTTGGTTATTGATGAAATTGAAGCGAAAATGCATCCCATGATGACCATTAATTCGATCAATTTATTTTTAAATAAGGCCACCAATCCGTATGGGGCACAAATTATATTTGCCACTCATGATACCAATCTACTCACCTATTGCCCACTTCGGAGAGATCAAATCAATTTTGTCGAAAAAAATAATTGGGAAGCCACTGAGCTTTATGCGCTTTCGGATTTGAGCTATTTTGATGAAACGTCCAAACGTTCTGATCTCAATAAAGAAAAAAGCTATTTTGAAGGTCGATATGGGGCTATACCTACGCTTGGTTCGTTGAGGGAAAAAGTGGAGAAATGGTATGGCTAAAAAGGGGAAACTCAAACAACATCATCAAAAAGGCGAAAGCAAAAGACCACTCAGACTCAAAAAATATCTGCAATTTTTTCTCATTGTTTGTGAAGACGAAAAAACTGAACCGACTTATTTTGAGCAATTTAAAGACCCATTTCCAGAAAGCACTTTGTATATCAGAACAGTTGGAACGGGACGCGATCCTAAAGGCGTTATTGAACAGGCTATAAAAGAAAGAGAAACGTTCAAATTAGAATGTTGCAAAGAAATTGATTTCGTTTGGGCTGTTTTTGATAAAGATGATGCTGATGAGAATGAAACCAAAAGGAATAGATTTCATGATGCTTTTAAGATGGCTGAACGAGAAAAGATTCAAATTGCGTACAGTAACGAAGTGTTTGAATTATGGTTGTTACTTCATATAACGAAAGTTGAAGAAAGTCAACCGTTATCTCGTAGCGAAATTTACGCTAAATTGCAAACTCAAATCAGGAAGTCGGGTGATAAATACCATGATTATGAATATGATCATTATAAACCCAACAATATTGTAGAAATCATCAATGAAATGGGTCATGAAGAACAAGCCATCCAAAAAGCAGACAAATTACTTGATTACCACAGAAATAAAAAACCCATTGAAGCCAATCCAAGTACAAAAGTTCATCTTCTGGTGAAAGAATTGCGAGATTGGATAAAATTTTACGATAATGAGTAACCAGAAAAAATTAATATCACTCTATTTCAGCAAATTGTAATCGTGTTTTCCATTACCTCGGCGATTACCCAACTTTTGAAAACTGAGGGTTTTGATTAGAACCCTGATTTATCACGTTTTCTAAGCCTTTGGTGAAGGTATGGCGTTTTTTTGGTCAGATTGAAAAATTTGGATAATTGATCAACCCTTTCAAATCAAAGAACAAATAACCAAAGTGGCTGACCAATCAGACACGCTGTTTTTGGTGCCAAGGTTATAAAGTCATTATTTCCACCCATTCGCCACAGGCAAATATCAAGTATGAAAATACATTCCCTCAAAATTCAGAATTTTCGTGCGATTGAAAATAGCACGTTTGACTTTACTGATAGTCTATCTCAACCTAAAAAAATCAATTTGATTGTTGGCCCTAATGGCAGTGGCAAAACTTCTGTTTTGGATGCGATTCTTATGGGGGTTCGTCTGCTTGAGAATCCCTTAAAGCCGCGTCTAAGAGACGCTTTGGAATTTTCTGTTGCCCAAATTGTTCGTGGTAGCGGTTCGCCTGCCAAAATAGAGTTTGAATATGAGCGATCTGAAGATGAGGCGCGTGCGATTAATGACGTTTTTACCGCCTTAGAAAAAGAACCCCCTTTTCGATTTAATCAAAATGAAGCCCCAATCTCTACGCCAGCACTCGTTGTTTGGACATATCCTAAAAAAGGACATTTTTATGGGCATAGAAATTTTTCAGTTGAGTCTGCAAATAGTTTGACAGAAGTGCTTGGTGCGAGAGGACAAATCGCTGAAGCGGTGAGTCAAAAACTGATACCCCCTAGTTTATTTCAACGTGTCGGTGGTGTTTGTTACCTCGAACAACGGCGGGAACTCAAGCCCATCAAAAATCTCTCCTTAGAACCGTTAGAGAAATTGCCTTTTGATGATGTCTTGTCTTGGTTGAGTGTTTATTATAGAAAACATTTTAATTGGAATACCGACAAATATGGTGAATCTTATTGGCATCAAATCCAGAGATTATTTAATCAAGTTTGTTTTCCGGTTAAATTAATCAGACTGGAATCAGGCCCAGATTTTGATACTTTAATTGTTGAAAAGAATCATACCGAATATGATCTCCTGCAAATGAGTTCTGGTGAACATCAAGTGTTAAGAATCTTAGTTGGCATGGTAGCCGAAGTCGCCATCAACTCTATCGTCTTAATTGACGAAGTTGAACTACATTTACATCCCGTTTGGCAAGAAAGATTAATTGAAACCTTGAGGGAAGAACCCTTCAATAATCAATATATTTTTACGACGCACTCCCCGATTGTCCAACAGTTGTTTTTTGAAAACGAAATAATAGAATTAGGTGAATTAGGAGAGCCTCAATAATGCCAGTCTCAAAGCAAGCACTTAACATTTTAGTTGAGGGTGAAGATAAGAGTTATGGAGGCGGTATGCAGGATTTAAGTATATAAGAGACTTGAACAAATAAATATCCCATAGTTCGATCTGAAAAGCAATTTAAAAAAATCAATAGAACGCTGATGACGCTGATCTATCAAGTTTTTATATTTGAAAATAGACTCATTTTCTGTTTAACAGGCTGTTGAGCATTACACTTTTATCTTATTCATTATTAACAATTGAACCATTGAACATAAACCCCAATTCGCCTTCATCAAAAATCCACTCACTGTGACAAATCGACTGATTATTGCTACTCTTTTAGTTAATACTATCCTAATTAACTTAACTCGACAATGTCATATTACCCTATTTATGGGCATGGTGGGTTTTCGCTACGCTCCTACCCACCCTACAATGTGACATTGTCAAATTAATAAGAGGCGATTAATCATGTTGAATTTTGAAATCTATTTTAAGCCGAGCCTTTGCATGAAGGCCTTACGCCTACTCTCTTTTTTACTGATATTGACCGTATTATTTATAGGGCAATCCGCATTCGCGGCTATCAGTATCACGGCTGGCAATGATCAACAAGTGAATGCCGGCTTGGCCTCTGCGGATATTGTGTTTGCCCTCACGGATGAAGAGGGGAATCCAAGCACAGGTGCCACGGTGAATTTTACCCTAGCCGATTCTGAGGCCAATGCCATTGAAAACGGTTTAACCCCTGATCTCGCTATCAGTGATGATAAAGGAGAGGTGTCTACTCGTCTTGTGGGTAGGGGCAGTCTGGGTGATTACACGATCACAGCGATTTTTGGAA
>JAYQWI020001049.1:0-3278 GCA_035871815.2 Candidatus Parabeggiatoa communis | reverse complement strand
TATCACTCGATGATCACGTTTTCCTATTCTGCTATATATATAACTACAAGGATTGATATAACTACAAGGATTGTTTATAAGAAAGGATTAGATTGTGTCACGCTTGAAGTTATTGATTATAATGACATTAAAGAGTATCTATCCTTTATTATAAATAATCCTTGTAGTTATATTATATCGATGCGGATTAGATTGTGTCACGCTTGAAGTTATTGATTATAAAGACATTAAAGAGTATCTATCCTTTATTATAAATAATCCTTGTAGTTATATTATATCGGTGCGGATTAGATTTTGTCACGCTTGAAGTTATTGATTATAACGACATTAAAGAGTATCTATCCTTTATTATAAATAATCCTTGTCGTTATATCCGCATCGATTAAACAATCCTTGTCGTTATAGAACGAAATGGAAAAAACGTGATCATCAAGTATCATTTTTCTATTATCTATTAATCCTTTATTATATACAATCCTTGTCGTTACGATATCATGGAAAAAACATATAACCCTCACGCGATTGAACAACACTGGTATAACTCATGGGAACAAAACGGCTATTTTGCGCCCCAGGGTACAGGTACAACCCCTTATTGTATTATGATTCCCCCTCCAAATGTGACCGGTACACTGCACATGGGGCACGCTTTTCAAGACACCTTGATGGATCTCTTGATTCGTTATCATCGCATGATGGGTGATAATACCTTATGGCAAGCTGGGACTGATCATGCTGGCATTGCCACGCAAATGGTTGTTGAACGGCAATTGGCCCAAGAAGGTAAAACGCGCCATGATTTAGGGCGTGAAGCGTTTATTGAAAAAGTCTGGAACTGGAAGGCACACTCTGGGGGACATATCACGCGACAGTTACGCCAAATGGGGAGTTCCCTGGATTGGGCGCATGAGCGTTTTACGATGGATGATGGGCTTTCTCATGCCGTGCGCGAAGTCTTTGTGCGTTTGTATGATGAAGGCTTGATTTATCGGGGTAAACGCCTAGTCAATTGGGACCCCGTTTTGCATACTGCTGTAGCCGATTTAGAAGTGCAATCGCAAGAAGAAAATGGCTCATTATGGCACTTACGTTATCCGTTTGCCGAAGGGAATGAGGCCCTTATCGTGGCCACCACGCGCCCGGAAACCATGCTAGGTGATACTGCTGTCGCAGTGCATCCAAAAGATGAACGTTATCAACACCTTATTGGAAAAGAAGTCGAATTACCCCTAACTGGGCGTACCATTCCCGTGATTGCTGATGAACATGTTGATCCGGAATTTGGTTCAGGTTGCGTGAAAATCACGCCTGCCCATGATTTTAACGACTATGCCGTTGGGCAACGCCACAACTTGCCGATAATCAATATTTTCACGGTGGATGCTAAGTTGAATGAGAATGCACCCGCAGCCTATCAAGGCATGGATCGTTTTGTTGCGCGTAAAAAAATTGTGGCCGATTTAGAAGCAGCAGGGCTGCTAGTCGAAATCAAACCCCATAAATTAATGATACCGCGTGGAGATCGCAGTCATGCTGTGATTGAACCCTTCTTGACTGATCAATGGTTTGTCAAAGTCGGCCCTTTAGCAGAAGAAGCCATTCAAGTCGTTGAAGACGGGCGAATTAAATTCATCCCCGATAATTGGAAAAAAACCTATTTTGAATGGATGCGTAACATACAAGACTGGTGTATCAGTCGCCAAATTTGGTGGGGGCATGCCATTCCAGCTTGGTACGACGAATCAGGGCAAGTGTATGTCGGTTATTCTGAGAGCCAAGTGCGAGAAAAATATCAGATTCCCGAAACGCTCAAATTAATCCCTGATCCTGATGTATTAGATACTTGGTTTTCGTCAGCATTATGGCCGTTTTCAACTTTAGGTTGGCCTGATGAAACGGAACGACTGAAGACATTTTATCCAACCAGTGTACTGCTTACCGGGTTTGACATTATATTCTTCTGGGTTGCCCGGATGATTATGATGGGGCTCAAATTTAGGGGAGAGGTGCCCTTCCATGAAGTCTATATTCACGGCCTCATTCGCGATTCAGACGGACAAAAAATGTCCAAATCCAAAGGCAATGTGCTCGATCCATTAGACTTGATAAACGGCATTGAGTTAGAACCCTTAGTGACGAAACGCACCACCGGATTAATGCAGCCAGAAATGGCCCCTAAAATTGAAGAAGCGACTCGTAAACAATATTCTAAAGGCATTGCCGCCTTTGGTACCGATGCCCTCCGTTTTACCTTTACCGCATTAGCCTCGACAGGGCGCGATATTCGTTTTGATTTAGGGCGAATAGAAGGCTATCGTAATTTTTGCAACAAATTATGGAATGCCACCCGCTATGTTTTAATGAATATGGAAAATGCGGTAGGCGATATTGAAGCGGTTGAATTATCCTTATCCGATAAGTGGATTATTTCCCGTTTGCAACAAGTTGAAGAAGAAGCGCACCAGCATATCAAAACCTATCGTTTTGATTTACTCGCCAATACCTTATATGACTTCACATGGCATGAATACTGTGACTGGTACTTAGAACTTTCCAAGCCTATCTTGCAATCAGAACAAGCCACAAAAGCGCAGAAACAGGGAACGAGACAAACTTTAGTGCGCGTGCTGGAAACCTTATTACGCCTCTTGCATCCCATTACGCCCTTTATCACCGAAGAATTATGGCAGCGCGTCGCCCCATTAGCCAAGCCCGCCCTTTTTCAAAAGGAAAGTGCTCAAACGATTATGCTGCAAGCCTATCCGCAACCACAAGCGGATAAAATCGACAAGTCAGCAGAAGGCGAAATTGAATGGATAAAACAATTTGTACTCGGTGTGCGGCGCATTCGCGCCGAGATGGATATCGCGCCCAGTAAGCCTTTACCGGTTTTATTGCAAAATGGCAGTGCTGACGATCAGCAAAAATGGCAAACCCATCAAAGTTTCATCACTCACCTAGCCCGTTTAAACAGCGTGACTTGGCTAGAAGCGAATCGTGAGGAGGCCCCAGAATCAGCGATGGCATTAGTCGGAGAAATGCGCGTATTAATTCCCTTAGCCGGATTAATTGATGTCGAAGCGGAACTCAAACGGCTAAACAAAGAAATGGAGAAGCTCAAAAAAGAGTTAGCCAAATGTACCGCCAAACTCAATAACCCCAAATTCACAGAACGAGCCCCAGCCGACATTGTCGAAAAAGAACGGCAAAGAGTGACGGAAATGAGCGCCTCTTTACAACAATTAGAAACACAATCTGCGAAGATTCGTGCGATTTAA
>JAYQWI020001048.1:0-1591 GCA_035871815.2 Candidatus Parabeggiatoa communis | reverse complement strand
TGTCTATCTTGTGTTACTGATAACAGCCTCTCATTGTGAAGCGTGCCATTTAGGAAACTGTGTTTTGTTAAATTATGAGTTTTCTTTTCAATCGATGTGTTAAGTGGCAAAACACCACGGTTCCCCTTAGCCAAAAAATAGCGCGTATTATGACACACTAAAATTAAAAGGACAAGGGTTAGACCGATAGGCGAAATATAACCGATAAAAGAACAGTTATCGTTATTAAATTTTATTCATTACCAATTATAAATTGCTGAATTTCACGCAAAGCGACTTCATAGCCAAGTGTGCCTTTAATCAATGAAGATATTAAAATGAGACATATCTATATTGTAAATGATTCAATATTAAATAGGCCTGAAAACTATAATGGTGGGCAAGTTCGTTTCGACGAATTCGAAACGAACTTACCCACCCTACATTTAATCATTTAATAGCCGCATTGAATCAATCCGTTGAATCCACAAATCCGTTGTACTATTTATCATGACTCTCATACTGCATTATATTTTTAGGATATCTCACAGAATAGCACATATATTAAGTACTGATTCTAACGGATGAAAGTTGATATCTATATTAATACGCCAATACGAAGGTATTGAATGAGATTGAGACTGATGATCTCATTGCTTGCCCGGTAACGATCCTTTATTATAAACAATCCTAGTTATATGAGCGTTTTTATCATGTTTAAATTTCCTTATGGGAATAGCGATTTTTATCGCATTCAAACCAACGATTATTTTTACGTGGATCGTAGTAGCCATATTCGACTGATTGAAGATGCGGGTGATCAACTACTGTTTTTGCGCCCACGTCGCTTTGGTAAAAGTTTGCTGTTATCAATGTTAGAGAATTACTACGATGTAGCAAAAGCTTCGGAGTTTGAACGCTTGTTTGGGGATTTAGCCATTGGGCAAAATCCTACCCCAAAACATAATCAGTATTTGGTGATGAAGTGGGATTTTTCTAATATCAACCCCGAAGGCGGCGCATCGCAAATACAGCTTAGATTATATCGCTATATCAACCGCTGTATTCAAGATTTTGCAGAGCATTATCAAAGCTGGCTTTTGAAACCGATCCTTATGGAACCAGAAGATGCCATTGATTCGTTTCTTTCCCTTTTGAGCGCAGTACGACAAACACCTTATCGCCTTTATCTGTTAATTGACGAATATGATAATTTTGCCAATGATTTGATGATGGCGCGATCCGATATTAACCCAGAACGTTATAAAACATTGCTCTCGACAGAAGGTTCTCTTAAAGCCCTTTTCAGAGCGGTTAAATCGGCCAGTAGTGGAGGAGGTTTAGAACGGGTTTTTATCACAGGTGTCTCTCCCGTTTTGATGAGTGACATTACCAGTGCTTACAATGTGGCCGAAAATATTTATTGACAATCGAAATTTAATGACTTATGTGGTTTTCGAGAATCTGAACTGGCCTCTGTAGTGAGTCAAATTGTCGCTGAATGTCAACTTAATCCTAAAAAAGGGCAAGTGGCTTTAAACTTGATGCAAACGTTTTATAATGGTTGTTGTTTTAGCGAAAGGGTGACTGAATTAGTTTACAATCCGACTTT
>JAYQWI020001047.1:0-18135 GCA_035871815.2 Candidatus Parabeggiatoa communis | reverse complement strand
AGAGACGCACGGCCGTGCGTCTCTACGGCACGATTTTTTATCAAAATCGATATATCAATTATCTTTAGGCGTGACTTTAAATTCGCCTTTCTGTGCTGTGACATCAAATTCGATATTATTTAGGCTGATACCCATCGCTTTAAGTTGTTCTACCTTGAGTGCGCCGTTGATGTCTAAACTGTGTAGCATCTTGAGAGGTAAAGAAGCTGGTTCGTTAGAGGGCGGTGGCGCTTTTTCTGATTTTTCGACGGGTAAATACCGGTCAATGTCGATGTCGTTGACGTTGAGCTGGAAAGCGATTGCGGGTTGCTCAAAATGGTGTACTTTGAGATAGCCTTTTAACCAAGTGTCGTCTAGGCGTATTTTAATCGGTTCTAGCTGTACTTGGGATAAGCTACCCTTTAACTGTGTTTCGAGTGCAAAACGCTTTAAAACTGTTGGATCGGTGGTTTCGGGCAGCGGTTGTCCTAAACGTTTAAGTAGTTTGCGCGGATCAAAGGTGTTGATTTTCAATGAACCTTGCAATTGGGGATCGGTTGAAAGCTGTTTTGCTGACAAGTTGCCATTGAGGTAGGTTTGACCGAATACTTTGAACTTTAAATTCCCTAATGTGAGTGTGTCTCTGGCTAAATTCAATTTGATTTGCGTGCTTTGGAGCTCTGTTTTATCAATCATGACACGTAAATTGCTCACCTTGACTTGCTTAGGTGTCAGGCTGAAATGGGTTTGGAAGGCAGCATGAGTCAGTGTCAAGGGGGGCGGTAAGTCTAAACGCGGTTGGCCTAAACGTTTGAGGACGTTTTGTGGGTTGAATGGCATTAAATTCAATTCAACTTGTGCCCTCATTTTGCTCAGGATTTTTTGAGCATTGACTTGCCCTTTCAGCGTGATGCCTAAAGCCTGAAGTGAAAAAGTTGGGATATCCAAGGTTTCTCGATCTAAATCAACATCAAGTCGAGGCAGTTTGAATTGGTTATCATCAAGACGCAGAAGGAGATTTTTTACACGCATTTTGGTGGCTTGACGCACTTCAAATTGGGTGTTGAATGAGGCTGTTTTTAAAGGCAATAGCTTTTCTTCAGGCAATGACTGTGGGGGAATAAGCTGTGCTTGTTCTAAACGCTTGACGAGAAGACGTGGATTGAACGGTGCGATAGTGATTTGGCCTCTCACGGTGGGCTGTGGAGAGAGCAGGTTTTTAATGTTGACTTGGCTGTTCAGGTTGATACCGAAGGCCTGAAGTAATAGCTGGTTTGCATTGAGCGTTTGTTGATTCAAGTCTATGTCGATTTGAGGCGTTTTAAAATAGTGGTCATCAACACGCAGTTGTAGATTTGTCACACTGACTTGAGTGGCTTCATGCACTTGAAATTGGGTTTCAAAAGCGACTGTTTGTAAGGGCAAGATGCTTTTATCTGGCAAAGTGGGAACCGTCGATAGCAGTTCAAGGTTTTCTAAACGCTTTAGCACTTGGCGCGGATTGAAAGGCACTAGGGCGATTTTTCCCTTTACTGAGGGTTGTTTAAATAATTGTGTGACATTGGCTTGCCCATTCAGATTCAAACCGATAGCTTGAAGTGATAAGCTTTCTAAATTCAGGGTTTGTTTATCCAGATCAATATTTAATTGCGGTATTTTTAAATGGTTGTCATCAACCATTAAGTGGAGATTCATGATGTTGATTCCAGTGAAACTGCCTTGAAACTGGGTTTCCAAGGACACCGTTTTTAAAATCTTATCACTGGGTAATACCACCTGTAAATTCAGTTGTTTGATCAATTGTTGTGGTTTTAAGTCATGCAGTTGAAGTTGACCTGACAAAATCGGATGGGTTTGAAAATTTTGTACTTTGGCATCAAGATTCAAACGTGCTTCCATCACTTTCGCAACTAATCCTGCGAGTGTCATGGTTTGTTCTTTCAAATCGACTTTAATCAATTCTGTTTGGAGTGATAAGGTTTGTTGCCCTGTGGGCACTTGTTCACCTTCGACAGTCAGCGTGAGTTGCAAGGGTTCGATCCGATACTGTTGATTTTCTGGATTGAAGGCGATTTGGGTATTGAAGTCGATTTGTCCAGTGAGTGTGGTGGGGCCACTGATATCGAGGGCAGTACCCAATTCAAAAGTTATGGGTTCTTTGATTGCCGAGGTAGCGAGATTGATATCGATAGCGGAAACGTTGATATTCACATCAGACAAAACGTAGCGCGAACCGCTTTGTTGATCTGCCCAAACGATTTTAGCCTGCCTGAGTTCTAAACCGTCGATCTTAAAGGCTTCAAAGGGGGGTGCGCTTTTTGCCTGTTTTTCTTCTCCCATAAGGGCCAGTAAATCATCCCAATTGGTTGTGCCATCCGCTTTGCGCGTCAAGTTCACTTCAATCCCTTCTACTAATACCTTATCAATTTCAACTTGTTCTTTTAACAAGGAGAACAATTTAACCAGTACCCGTGTTTGATCTATTTGTGCAAACGTTGGTTGTTCAAAGCCGCTGGCATTCCCTAAACTGACTTTTCCTAAATCCAATCCGAACCAAGGGAAAAAAGTGAGACTGATATCACCTTCAATCGTTAACGTTCTACCCGTTGTACTTTTAACTAAGTCCGCAATTTGCGGTTTATAGTCATTCAGATCAACAAAAGATAGGAGTAAAATAATCGCGATGAGTAGGAGTGCTATGGTGGCACCCAAGAATTTGAGTAAGAATTTGAAAAGACGTATCATAAGATTAAATCTCCCTATCGCCTTTTTTATAAATAAAGGGATTTTGTATTTAGAGTGATTATTTATTTCTTAAAGGAGGGATGCTTCTAAAATCAATTTTCACGCAAAGACGCAAAGGCGCAAAGCTGCTAAGTCTTAGCGTCTTAGCGACTTTGCGTGACATTAATAACGGTTCAATATTCCTCAGCACGACGGGCATCGCCTTTTACCATGTCAACAGGATAACGCGTTTCATTGATTTGAATTTTAGCTTCTGCGGCCGTTATTAAATCAATATCCAGTTTATCAGCAATCCGAATCAGATAAATCAAGACATCAGCTAATTCATGACTCACGGCTTGCTTTTTTTCTGGCGATAAATGGCGGCTTTGTTCCTCGCTTAACCATTGAAAATGTTCAACTAATTCCGCGGATTCCGCTATCAAGGCCATAGCCAGATTTTTAGGCGAATGGAATTGATCCCAGTCGCGCATCGCTGCAAACTCAGCCAGACGCTGACGTAATGTTTCAAGGTTTGTCATCATTGATCGGTTTCAATTATCCATTATTCTTTGTCGATTTCCCCCCCCCCTTTGATCCGAGCTTTGGGGGGTAGGGAATTTGACTTGCCTAATCGTAAATCGCCGTAATACGCCAGTACCAGTCTTGCAAAGTCATTTGGACATGAATAGGATTCTGACCCAGTTGACCCAGTCTAATCGTGAAACGAGTTGGCGATTCAAAGAAGGCAAAGCTCGTTTGATCCCAAGGTGAGCCTTCCATCGCCCGTAAACGCATAACGATCTCATTGGCATCTATCTCGCCAGCCATCATTTCAGCGCCTTTTTTTATCATATCTGGCAATAAACCACCAGACATCTGTTCGCTTTTCCATTTCAGGTTCTCTTTATTAACCTTGTTCACTTCCTCAAAATCGACCAACTTCTCCATAGCCGCCTTATCATTATTGTTCACGGCATCGTTGAGTTGATAAAGATGCACATAAGGCCAAACCAAATAACCCATAATGGCCATAAAAATCAAAAAGCTAAAATATCTCATTCCATTTTTCCTCAGATTTCAAAATTTAGGGGCAATCCCTTGTGGTTGCCCCAGCATATTATTAATTAGAAGACAACACCTGACGATCATTCAAGGGTTGTAAGGGCCGCGCATTGTGAAAATACACTGTTTGATATTGTGTCAATTGTCCAGCAGAAATAGACACAGGTTGCTTGAGTATCACCCATTTTACCCCTTCACTGCAAGGCGGTGTGGTTAAGGAACCGGTCAAGCTATAATAATGCTTCTCCGCGGGTAACAAGTGATTGATATCGATCTGGATATCATGCTGTTGAGGTTCTCCCTCCGTTTTAGGCATCACTTTCCACAGGGTTTCAATCAAAGGATTAGCCGTATCGCCTTTTTCTAAGAAAACAGCAACCACTGCCAATTCCCCTTGATCACTTTTATGCACGAGATGAACAATCATATCGGCCCGTTTGCCATTGACGGCCCCTTCGCTAGGGCTATGCGTATGAAATTGCAACAAGTGATAAACCTGTTCACCGATTGTCAGACTACCTGCTTTATCAGCAGACATCTTGATCGTGTGCCCATTGTTTTCAATGATCAATGGAATCGGGCTGTAATTGAATTTCAAGGGGGGCAAATCAGCTTTAACGCTGGAAGTGATATCAACTGGAGATTGTTGCGTACCCGTCGAACAGGCAGCGTAGTCTTCAGACAAACTTCCCCAATGTTCAGGCCCCGTGTTGCCTTCGTAACCCCAATGTGTACTATGGCCCTTTTCTTCAACACAAGCACTCATTTGTAGACTAAGGGCGGCTAAAGTGGCAACCGCTAATTTTTTATAAAACATCGTTTCGTTTTCCTGATATAGATTGATATAGAGCTTCAAATAATTATTTAGTCCCCTTCAGGAGACTTGAGTTGCTGGTTTACGTTCCAACTTCAGTTTGCGGGTCTATGTTACAAGTTTAATAAATGTAAAGTTTGCACGCCACAACGCAAACTAAAGTTTGCACGCCATAACGCAAACTAAAGTTTGCACGCCATAATCAGATTTAAACTTTCAGTATACTATTCTAAAGCCAATAAATCTTCTATCGTTTCACGCCGACGCGCCACTGTGACGCGATCACCATCGACCATTAATTCGGCCGCTCTGAGTCGGCTATTATAATTGGAACTCATGGTAAATCCATAAGCGCCGCTAGTACGCACGCCTAATAAATCACCTGCCTGTAAAGCTAAGGCTCTGTTTTTACCGAGAAAATCGCCCGATTCACAAATTGGGCCGACAATATCATAGTATTGCACAGTTTCGCCTGAACGGGGTTGTATCGGTACAATGTTTTGCCAAGCCTTATACAAAGCTGGGCGAAGTAAATCATTCATCGCGGCATCAACAATGGCAAAATGTTTATCGGCCGTCTTTTTCAAATATTCAACTCGGGTGAGTAAAATACCCGCATTCGCGACAATAGCCCGTCCAGGTTCTAAAATGATTTCATAAGGGCTTTGGCCTAACACTTGAGTCAGGGCTTGCACGTATGCCGTTGGATCAGGGGGAGTTTCATCCTGATAACGCACCCCTAAACCCCCACCGATATCAAGATGTTGTAAAGCAATACCCTTTTTTGCCAAAATATCAACTAAAACCATTATACGCTGTAGCGCATTCACAAACGGTGCCGTTTCAGTCAATTGTGAACCAATATGACAATCAATACCCGTGATGTGTAAATGAGGCAAAGCGGCTGCCTCGGCATAAACATCAAGGGCAATATCGACATCAATACCAAATTTGTTTTGTTTTAAGCCCGTTGAAATATACGGATGGGTTTTGGCATTCACATCGGGATTGACACGCAAAGACACGGGTGCCACTTTGCCCATCTCACCGGCCACCTGATTAAGACGGTGCAATTCGGCTTCCGATTCGACATTAAAACAGCGAATGCCCACTTCTAAAGCCCGCCGCATTTCAGCCACCGTTTTACCAACACCGGAAAACACTATTTTATCAGCCTTGCCCCCCGCCCGTAATACCCGTTCCAATTCACCGCCTGACACAATATCAAATCCCGAACCCAACTGGGCTAAAATTTTCAATACCGTCAAATTAGAATTGGCTTTTACAGCGTAACATAACAAATGGCGATAATTTTTCAAAGCCTGATCAAAAACGTGCCAATGCAGCTCAAGGGTAGCGCGAGAATAGACATAACAAGGCGTACCATAAGTCTCAGCGACTCTGGTTAAATCCACATTCTCGGCATATAACATGCCGTTTTGATAATTAAAATAATCCATAATGGTCAGATTGATTTATTGTGTAGATTTATTGTGTATTTAAATGGCATTGGCTTATGGCAGTGAATGATTCACTCTTCTAGCTGCGATTCTTGTTGTTGATCGGGTGGCACAGGGCGAACTAAATCGCCTTTTTTACCACAACCCGTGACATTAAGACTCAAACCGATGAACAATAGACAAATTCCTATTATTGTTAAGGTATTTTTCATTTGTCGCCTCTGAACGCCTTTGTAATTCAACCTATAAAAATTGTGTATCATGGATTGAATGATTATATCAATAGGCGTGTTAAACAATTCCTTCTTATAAATTCTTTATTATATTAGACTTTTCCCTAAATAAACGTAACCCATTGAAAGTACGATATACTTTGATAATAAAAATAAAGGAGTTAGCTTATTATGGGAGAAGTCTATTATATACAATCCTTGTCGTTATTTGTTAAAAAACGAGTCACCCGGAAAATGAGAATGCGCCCACGGGTAGGCTCAAGTTAAGTTAATGATTTAATTGAAGTGTCGTGAATGACGAGTAACCCATTACAGATTATAAATCAATCCTTTCAACTTTATTATAAATATTGGACAATACAAGGAGACACTGGATAAAAGCTGTACGAACAGATTGATGATAACTGATAACTGATAACTGATAACTGATCAAAGATTTCCCCCTTCCTTTTTCCATTTACGTCGCTTACGATAAATGGTTGATGCATTGATTTCTAGGAACAGAGCCGCTTTAGGGATATCACCGCCGCACATTTCAATGGCTTGCTCAATTAACGCTTTTTCGGATTGCCACAGGGGATGAATTTCTAAAGGCGAAGTGCTCGGCTTGTTTGAAGGGGATAATACTGTCGGCCTTGTTTCAAGCAATATTTTAGATTTAGAAGACAGCGAGTTTGAAGGCTCGGTTGGTAAATCGTTTAGAGGAGAAGGCAACATATCAGGTGTCACCACTTCACCTTCGTTTAATACCACAATATGACGAATGACATTCAGCAATTGCCGCACATTACCCGGCCAATCATAATCCTTTAAAATCGCTTCCGTCTCTGGCGCGAAACTGACAAATGATTTATTTTCCTCTTTTGCATAGCGAACTAAAAACAGCCTCGCAATGAGTAACATATCGTTTTCACGTTCACGCAGTGAGGGCAGTTTGATGGAAATCACATTTAAACGGTAATACAAATCTTCACGGAAAGCACCCGCCTTGATTTCGGTTAACGGATCACGATGAGTGGCACAAATAAAACGAATATCAACTTGTTCTGAGTGACTCGTGCCCACTTTCTGAAAAGTCTCGGTTTGTATAAAACGTAGTAGCTTACGTTGCAAACCCATATCCATATCCCCAATTTCATCTAAAAAGAGGGTGCCGCTATTCGCAAGTGTTGCCGCGCCGACTCTTTCCTTATCTGCCCCAGTAAAAGCCCCTTTGACATGTCCAAAAATCTCACTTTCCATCAAATCTTTAGGAATCGCTGCACAGTTAATAGCGATAAAAGGTTGATCCTTGCGTTGACTTTGTTTATGAATCGCTTCCGCGCAGAGTTCTTTGCCAGTGCCACTTTCTCCAGTAATAAACACCGGGGCCTTACTTGTGGCGACATTTTCAATCGTTTTGTAAACCGCTTGCATTGGCTTAGAAGCACCAATAATCTTATAATATTTATCACGTTGATTACTTTTTTTATAATAATCAACAAGTTGATTTAAATTTTGTTGGCGCAGTGTATTGCGTAGTGTAATGATCAAGCGATTCGCTTGAAACGGTTTTTCAAGAAAATCTAAGGCCCCATAACGCATTGCATCAACCACCACATTGACTGAATTTTGCGCGGTGATCACAATGATCGCACTGCTAATGCGTTGTTGTTGAACGTGTTTCAAAATCTCCATGCCATTCATATCGGGTAATCCGAGATCAAGTAAAATGACATCTGGAATGCTTTCTTGTAAGTGTGCCAAAACAGCGGCACCGGTATTGAGCGATATCAAATTAATCGGCTCTTGAGCTAAAAATAATTGATAGGTTGTCGCAACCACGATATCATCTTCAACCAGTAATACTGTCGGTTGTCGTTCTTGTTTTTTATCAGTCATTGAGTTTAAATTGGATTTTTAAGTAAAAACATTATTTTATGTCATGGTTCGTTAAGCTTTAGTTTGAAGTGTAGGCCCCATTGGAGTGCAAAATTTATTTTGCTGCTTTGCTCTTGGAGTGCAAAATTTATTTTGCTTCGGCGCGATTGATTGAAATGTACTCGGCCAAAGTACTCAACCGAAATTGATAATGTTTTTTGGGAATGCGCCCGTTCAAACTTTAGTTTGAATTGCACTCCAAGCTTTCGCAAAATAAATTTTGCACTCCAGGCTGAAAGCAAAATAAATTTGGAACGAAAATCAGGCTATCGCAAACTAAAGGCAAACCAAACTTGGAAGGTAAAGCACATTAAACATTATGAACCTGAGCATTGTTTACAGCACTCGTCACAAGGAAACTCAATTTATTGAACATCTACAACAGACTTGTGGCCTTAAAAAAGTCGAAATCTTGGCTTATACCAATCCTGGTGCGAAATCCCTGAGCAGTTTGTACAACCATGCTTTGAAACAAGCTAAGCATGATTTGATCGTGTTCATTCATGATGATGTGCATTTTGAGAGCAATCATTGGGGGCGAAAAGTCATCCAACATTTGCAACAGTCAGAATATGGCATTTTAGGACTTGCTGGCACTACCCGTTTACCAAAAAGCGGTATTTGGTGGGAAAATCCCCTCAAAACAATGGGTATTGTTAAACATCAGCATGAGGGCAAAACTTGGACATCACACTATTCAGGCGATTTTAAAAATCGAATCCTCCCGGCCGTTTGTATTGATGGGGTATTTATGGCCGTCAATCGGCCGCTTTTGCAAGAAAGCTTTAATGAAATGCTAACAGGCTTTCATTTCTATGATATTGATTTTTGTTTGAACAACTATCTTGCCGGCGTTAAAATCGGCGTGATTTTTAATGTGCCACTGATTCATAAATCCATTGGACAAACCAATGAAGCCTGGGAAACACATCGGACACTGTTTCTGGGTACGCATCACTATAATTTACCTTGTACGCTCAAAAGCCGTCTCATTTTTGATAGCCAAGCTATCAAACTCAAAAAATATCCCAAAGTTTCTATCATCATTTTACACAAGTCTAAAAATTTTCTGCTGTTTAACTGTCTCAATGCTTTAGCTGAAAAATCCCGCTATCCCAATTATGAAATCATCATAGCCGATACTGGTTCCTCTCAAGCCGAGTTAGCGGAAATTGAAACACTGGTTGAAAGCACTAAAATGAATCTCAAAGTGGTGCCATTTAAAGACTATCATTTTGCCCGTATCAATAATGAAGTGGTTTTCAATCACAGTCATACCCAATCGGAACTGCTATTGTTTTGCAATAACGACATTGAATTAATTAACGACGCGCTGACACGCATGGTGCAAGTTTACACGCAACATAAAAAACAGTGTGGCACCCTTGGTTGTCGCTTACATTTTGCCGATAACACGGTTCAACATGCTGGGATTCAATTGGTGATGAATCAAAATCAACTCGAAATCAGTCACCACGGCTTTCGATCAGATTACCACTTTAACCCTGATCAAGTGGCAAGTGATATCATCGGTTCAACGGCCGCTTTTTTATTGATGCCCAAAGCATTGTTTAAAAAAATTGGGGGATTTAATCCAGCCTACCAAAAGTGTTTAGAAGATGTTGAACTGAATTTAACTTGCCTCAAGCAACAAAAAATCAATTATTGGGTAGGGCATGCCGTGTGCTATCATTTTGAATCACAAACCCGGCAGGAAAAGGGCACGATTACTCGTGATGATTATAATCGGCTTTTGCAGTTTTTACAGCATAATCAAGAGATTGCTAATCAATATCTAGGCCAATAGGTGGGTTTACGCTACGCTCCTACCCACCCTACAATGTGACATTATTAAAATAATCACCTTAATATCAATAGGTAAAAAAGATGTTTGCAAGATTTTTTATCAACAAAAACTATTTAGTCACCGGTGCCAGTGGGGGTATTGGTGCCAGCATTGCAAAAGCCTTAGCAACAGAAGGGGCTAATATCGGTGTTCATTACAACACCCGTTATGAAGGGGCTTTGAAATCTCAACAAGCCGTTGAAGCCGTTGGTGGAAAAGCCGTGATTTATCAAGCTGATTTGCGTTCCGCTCAACAAATCAAAAAGCTGGTAGCCACATTTATATCCGATTTTGGTAGCCTTGACGGTTTGATCAACAATGCTGGCATTGTATTGAAGGCCAGTATTGAAAATGCAGATGAAACGTATTGGGATGATGTGCTCCAAATTAACTTAAGAGCCCCTTACATTTTAAGCCGTGCTGCATTGCCCTACTTAAAACAGTCGAAAGGCATCATTATTCACAATACCAGTATTCATGCACAACACACAGTGGAATATTTGAGTGCTTATGCCGCCTCCAAAGCCGCATTAGAAAGTTTGACTAAATCGCAAGCCTTAGAATGGGCTGAATATGGTATTCGGGTTAATGCGATTGCCCCCGGTGTCGTACCCGTTGAGCGCACTGAAGAGTATTTCAATCAGCCAGATAATCAAGCTTTATGGTTAAAACATTTACCTCTCAATCGTTTGGGCAAAGTTGAAGATATAGCCCATTTTGTTGTCTTTTTATGCTCTGATACAGCCGCTTGGGCAACTGGACAATCTTATATCGTAGATGGTGGCATGGTTGCAAGAGCTAACATGCCTTTTAGGCCTGTGCCCCCTTTGCCTGAAAAACCGATCAAGATAGAGGATTAACAAGAAAGCAGATGGATTAAGGCATATCCAACAAATAAATTATAATGCTCAGCTACTGACACCAAAATGCGTTTTCGCAAAGAAACAACGTTCGGCCTTGGTGTGCAGATTAGCCTGTTGTTGCTCAACTAAGCTCAAACGTTTCAACAAACCATCATGATTGGCAATTTGAATGTTTAAGCCTGGACGCGCATTGATCTCAAGTAGCATAGGCCCTTTTTCTTTATCCAACACAAAATCCACACCCAAATAGCCCAAACCAGTAAGTTCATAACATTGTGCAGCTAATTCAAGTAGCCGATTCCAATTCGGCAATTGCAAACCAGCCACTGGATTCCCAGTATCGGGATGTTCTTCGATGATTTCGTTGTACCAAACAGCGGATAAGGTTTTGCCACTTGCAATATCCAATCCCACACCAATCGCGCCTTGATGTAAGTTAGCCTTGCCATCCGAAACGCGAGTTGGCAATCTAACCATAGCCATGACGGGCACACCTAGAAAGACGATAATCCGAATGTCGGGCGCGCCCAGATAACTGATATCGGCAAAAATAGGATCAAACTCAATACGGTATTCAATCATCGCTTTATCAGATTGCCCACCTAAACTATAAACGCCACTAATAATATTGGAAATATGATAGAGCAGTTCCTCCTGAGTGAGAAATGTGCCGCTGATTTTACGGTATTTTTGTTTGCGTTGTCCTGAAAATACCAAAATACCATCGCCATGACTGCCTTTAGCGGGTTTAATCACAAAATCTTGATAATCCGTTAAAAAGGTAGGCACCGCTTTGATTTGTCCATAAAATTCAATAACGTGATAAAGTTCTGGTACGGGAATACCAACCGTTTTTGCCAGTTGTTTGGTACGCAATTTATCGTCCACCAACGGATATAAACGACGTGGGTTGTAACGCAAGGTGTAATCGGCATTGCGTTTATTGATACCCAAGACACCATTCGTGCCCAATTGTTTGATAGTGCGCCACATAGTCTCCCCAAAATCAAGTGGTCAAACGTCTAAAGCGGCTAAGCTCCAACAATCGGTAGCCAGTATAACGGCCCAACAGTAAAGTACTCGCTAAGCATAACAACAATAATTCTGGAAAGACAAAGAAAAGATGTTGGAGTAGTGATATATTCATGATCAAATACGCCATTATCGACACCAGAAGACTGCCAAAACCTTGTTGCAAAGCTTCTATATGACCGTGTTCTTCCCAGACAATGGACATTCTTTCAATCGTCATCGTAATGATAACAATGGGAAATAACGACATAGACAAACCATGTTGTAAATTGAGCTGATGGGTGAGAATACTGAGTGCTATGATCAGTAAAATCACGATGATTAATACCGAAGCCAAACGGGGAACGAGCAATAATTTCAGTTGTTCCAAATAAAACCGAATGGACAAACCCAAGGCGACGATTAAAGTAAACAATAAAATACCCCATAGCAGTTCCGTTTCTCGAAAAGCCAAAGCAATCAAAATAGGCATAAAAGTGCCAAATATTTTAATCCCAATCACATTACGCATGAGAACCAAAAGTAAGGTACCAATCGGGATCATTAACAAGGTTTTAAATACGGCCTGATTCGTCAAGGGTAGGTTAAGTAAAGAAAAATCGTAGAGCAGGGAAGGTTGGGTTTTATCCCGCCAAGCCAACATGCTCACCACATCAGCTTCATCTAGGGTGATTGAGGTTTCAACATTCGGTGCCTGACCGCCTTTCACGTTTGCCAATGCTCCAATGCCATAGCGCCAAGCAAGATAATTATCTGGAATAGCTTGATGGCCTGATACCGGATTAAATGTCAGCCAGTCTTGATCGAAGACTTCCAACCAATAAACGGGTTTCACTAGCCGTTGGTTATTGCCCAATTGCACACCCTGCACAATACGAGTAGGCATTTTGCCTTGCTCAAGCACTTGCTGAGCGACTTGCAGTTTTTTTATCAGCGAAGGCCGTTTGCCAAGTAAAAACAGCATGTTTTCATCTTGCGCTTGATTGATTCGCTTGAGTAATTCTGACACTTGCGTTTCCACATCGGCAGAGATTTGATAAATTTGTTCAAGTACAGTTTCCACCGCCACCAATGTAGCCCCTTCAAGTTTTTTTCTAATTCTTCTTGGCGGCTCTTTTAGATTATGAGTTTGCGCTATTTCATTTGCTTTGATCATCACCCGATAATAAAGCGTTTGCAATCCATTAGCCTTTCGCGTAGACCAAACAATTTGTTCACCGTATTGAGTTGATTTTTGGGAAATGCCATATCCTTTGGCGACAAAGCCTTCATCCAAAACAGTAAAACGGCTATCTTGATGTGGCATATATAATACGACTTTAATGGCTTGACCTTTATCAGCGATAAACGAAATTTTGTTTTCAATATTCCAGCGTTTCACTGTCACATCAGGTGTAAGCGGATAGTGATAAACCAACGCTTTATAAGCAAAAATACCAATGCTGAGTAGGCTTAAAAAAGCAACCAACCAATAAAGGTGACGTTTTGGCATTTATTGTTCCTGGCAGTTTGAATTGTGCGGCACTGGGATCGTTGAATGGGATGGTCTCATTAGCCTTTATCTTGGTAATAGGTAATAGGTAATATACTCAACGCGGGCGTAAATTTTACTTTTGTCATTTCGACTTGCCAGAGAAATCTTCTTGGGCGGGCGACAGATTTCTCGCTTCCTCTTCATTACAAAAAAGTTAAGTTGATGACCGCGAACAGTATAGGTTGGCACTGGGTTCTTGTGAGAGACGATATTTTATGAATATTGGTCATTGGTAATGATTAATTGGTGAGTGTGGCCTCTACTTGATGTTGTTTGTCCCACGCACCATTTGGCATCGGGTGTGTCCCGCGCACCGCCTTAGCCATCACGACGGTGCGTCAATGCCATTAACTTCAGCTCTCGTAATGAATGCGAAAGTAGGAATATAAACGTTCGATCTTCCTGGATTCCTGACCGAAGGCAGGAATCCAGGAAGCTCGCATAACCTTAAGTTAATGGCAGCGCGACGGTGCGTGTTTTTCCCCTACAGTCCTCGTCGTTTTTTAAAAAAATGTTATCATAAATGTTATCATTAATTAAAGCAATACCTTTGCCAATTTTAGGTAAAAAGCATCAAATTTCAAATTGACAATGCGTGACAAGGGATTTAGCATTAACACCTTAACTTTAATAATGACAAAGTAGAATGCCTTATGCAAAAACGTCGTACCCGTAAAATGAAACAGATGGTTTTGGTTATTATACTTTTTCTCAATGGTTTGTGGCTTCCGGTAGCCGCTCATCAAGATAAAGAGCCTACCAATGATCCTCAGTTGTCACAACCTATATATAAACCGTTTATTGAACGGTACATCTTAGATGAACTCAAACAATTGCGGCAAGATCAACAAGCATTCCGCGCTGAAGTCGCAGAGAAGGTTGCACATGCGCGCTTGGATGCCTCAGATCGCACTGTGCGTTATACCACTGACACGATTAATATTGTCTTCTTTATCATCACAGCGGCAGCCTCGATATTAGTTCTGGTGGGTTGGAATTCAGTGCGTGACATGAAATCCAAAGTTGAGGAAGTCGTCAATAAAAAAGTGGCCGATATCACATTAGAATATGAAAAAAGGCTCGATACCATTGAAGCAAAGTTAAAACAACGTTCTGAGCAAATCTTAGCCGCACAAGAGGATATCTTAGCCGCACAAGAGGAGATATCAAAAGCCAATACCATCCATTCTTTATGGATGAGGAGTGGTCTCGAAACGAACTTACAAACCAAAATAGAATTTTACGACGAAATCCTTAAGATTAAGCCTGAGGATGTTGAGGCAATTAGCTATAAAGCTGATGCAGTATTGGAATTAGGAGAAGGCGAATGGGCTTTAAACCTGAGTAACATGGCAATAAGTTTTGACGTGGATTATGGCTATGCGTATTGGCAACGAGCTTGTGCACATGCAGAACTGGGGAATACGAAAGCGGCATTAGAAGACATTAAAATTGCGCTTGATAAGTCACCTAACCTGAAAAATGAACTTGTTAATGAAAATGCCTTTAAGAAATTACGTGGAACCAAAGAATTCGCAGAACTCAGAGACAGTGAAAACATTGTCAAAATGGGCGATTTGTCGGGCTATTTCAAGAAAAGAAACGACCATTGAGTGTCATTTAGACTTGCCAGATAAATATTAAGACCATTTCCGTTAAGAGACTTACAACCTGGTCTATTGTTTTCCCGAAATCGCCTCGTCTGTCACTCATTGATACGAATATATTCAACATCAATTTGACCACTACATTATTCCTGAGAAAGAATGGTATCCGTGAAGCTTTTATTGAAACATTGGCCTTGGTTATCGTTTTGACAATATTGAGCCGGAGCCGGTTTGCTTTCCAAAAATAACATTTCTATTACAAAACGTGACGGACGGGGTTGCAAACCCCGTCCAGCAACAAATATTCCCAATTACCAATTCTCATTTTTTAGAAAATTTAAAGCGCAATGTCGGATACTTGTTTTCCTTCTCCGTTAAATAAACCAAATACAGTTGCCCCGTTTGTGGGTCGATACGATAAGCCACCCGATCCCTTTTACCCTTTAATACCGTCATGGACTGATATTGAGCAACCGGTGCGGGTAGAGCCGTTTTGAAAAAATACAAAGGAATCAGCTTTCTAGCCTCTTTATTTTTCAGTCTTTTGACGAGGCCAGCGTATTGTACCCCTGGATAGCCATGAGCAATGTATTTTTCCGTTTCAACTTTAGGAAGACGTTTGGTGGGTGTCGTGATAGTCAAAGTATCGGAACTAGTCCAAACAACAGAAAGCCCTTGTTTTATGGGTGCGGGCAAGGGTTTAAACACTTTCAGTTGCGGATCTCCCCAAAGCCTAAAACTTAATGCAACCCTCAAGCTTTTCGCTTGTTCACGATGATTGCGTTGGTTTTTTAAATCTTGTAACACATAAAAATAATTGCGTGCATCACGTAAGGCCGTTCCCAAGGTTTCGCCTTCGTATAGCGCACGATCAATCAGCGTTTTAATAAAACTACTACCCGATGCGCTATGGATACTGGTAACGCTACCAATGAGGGCAACACCGCCTAATTGGAGTAACCAATCAGGCATCTCATTTTCCAATGAGTTACAACTTTGTAAAATAACGATTGGTAGGCCTTTAAAACGCTTAACGCTAGGATTAAAATCAGCTTCTGGCACGGCCGCTTCTGTTTCAGAAGGCAACCTATCTGTAAAAAAGCGATGAGACTTGAAGGGTAAGTCATCGTCTGTGAATGACTCTTTTGTCTCATGATACGGTTTTTCATTTTCTGCCTGCCCCATTTTATAATGCGTAAAGTGAATATCGTCATTTTCGTTATTTTGAACATCGGGCGTTTCAAACTGAAAAAAGAATGTAGGATCCTCCACCAAGCGTTGATGATAAGCATGTCCTTGAAAAATGATCAGATCGGCATTTTGACTGGCATCTATTATATCTGGCTCGGTTGCTAGACGACGATAGAACTCATCCACGTTCAGGGAAAAATTACGCAGTTCTTGTGAAGTCGTTTGACTAACTGTTTCACACAAAAGCAGCCCTTGCTCTTCATAATCATCCACGAGATTAGCAACCATTAAAACACGATGCGGTTGTTGTTGGAATAAGTGTTCTCGATATAAACCACGAACAAATAAAGTCGCGGTTTGGTATAGCTGGTTGAAAGGCATTCTGCCAATACCAAATGAAACAGCTTGCTCCTCATTTTGAGGATAAGTCAACATTTCCACTGGCAACTCATAGTTGTATGAATCACCTTCAGCATACACACTTTCAATCTGATAATCATACATGCCAATGGCCGATTGTGTTCCCAACAAGGTCATGGTTGAAGGCCTCAAAGCGTATTTTTGTATCAGCTGAGTGGCTTGCTTTTCAATAGTATTGGGATCATCCGTGCTTAAAAGCAAAGGTAAGCTCTTGCGTAGCAAGCTGATATAAGGCACTAACCAGGTATTTTGGCCAATATCGTCGCTGACTATAGGGAGTCTCGCGAGCAAAATATTTTCCAGAGAGTGGCCTAATTGCTGTACCAGCAATGAAGTGATTTTCTCTGGAGGGTGTCTGCTAACCTGATAAGATTTATCAAGCCAAGACCATTTAGCCACTCTTGATCGGTTAATCAAGGTGATGTGTTTGACCTTCAAAGCGTTCAATTGTTTAACCCATTCGCTGGGAGGCAAGTCATCCGAAAAAAACAAAAAAGGCACTGCATAATGTGCCGCAAGCGTTGCACCGATGATAATGCTTTCAGTATCATCAACCCAAGCCCCAATGACATGAGGGCTAGAGGGCCAAAATCGTTGTGCAATTTGCAAACTCGCTTGAGTCTTTTGATTGGGCAGAGAAATCGTTCGCCCAGCCAAATGACTGGTTGACAACTCGGCCATCTGCTTATGAGTAGCCAGCAAAAGCGTATGGGTATCGGCTATTTTTGAAGCCAGTGCCACCTCCCGTTTTGGATAGTCTGCTGGGATGATGGCTAAAAAAGGCGGTATTGCAGGTTTTTTTCCCAAGTGAGCCGCCAAAGGTGCCATAATGGGCAACAACCAAGGTTCATTTTCAGACGTGAGTAACAGATTAACCGTTTGATTAAATTGCGGTTTAGCGGCCACCTGAAAACTCAAGTGGTTTTCTGTTATGCTTAACGGCGAGTATAAGAACAATAAAGCACTCACAACAAGGGGGAGCGTTAAATAATGGGTCAGATTTTTAAAACTGATTTTGTTCATGCCTATTTTCCAAGTTAGATGATCAATTATAACAGTGTTGGAATAAATACTATCCATTGTGTGGATATGATATAGTAAACTCTCTACATTTATAGGCTTTTTCGATTGGCTTAAGGAAGTTCCAAAAAAATAAATCCCAAAAGGCAATTCAAGCCGGTTTGTTTAATTTCTCTCATTCTCTGCGCGAAGCGCGAAGCGTGAGCCGACAGTTTGTGACATAAGATTTGTGTGCATAGAGTAGCCCTGCGGGATAATTTATTTTTTTGATATTCCTTAATTATCAATATAAAAACCGTCCAAAGCGATTGCGAAAGACACCAAAGTACTCAAATCCAAATGTATACCTTTGCAAAACTGCTTAGCGAGCATCAGCGTGATAAGAATTCAACATACGATCAATTAGCCACCGAAGTTGGTGTTACCC
>JAYQWI020001046.1:0-5671 GCA_035871815.2 Candidatus Parabeggiatoa communis | reverse complement strand
GCTACCTGACAATTGGCAAAATGAAAACGGGCCTTGGATGCCAATTTTTTTGAATGCACACCGGTGTGTCAAATAACAAACAATTATCAATGATAAGGCTTTTAATAATTAAAACGGCGAGCAGTGATATTTTAGCGCAATTAACAGAAATTCCCCCACCTCCCGATTTACCTGCTTGGGATGAAAGTCGTGTCACTGATTCTGATGAAGATGTGGTAGTTTCGCATCCTTCAGATGAATTGCGCCGTTTTATGTGGGACTATGTGGGCATTGTGCCTACGACTAAGCGGCTTCAACGCGCTCAACATCGTGTTGATTTACTGAAAAGCGAAATTTCCGAGTATTATAGCAATTTCCGTATGACTAATGATTTGATTGAGTTACGCAATTTAACGCTCAACGCTGACTTAATCATTCGCAGCGCACAATATCGGCGTGAAAGCCGAGGGTTGCATTATACGCTTGATTATCCTAATATGGATTATATTGTACAAAATACAATACTCAGCCCTGAATTTAAAAAAGAAAATTTATAAGGCTTTACAAAGTAAGCACTTATCTGAAAACGCCGGAAAAAAGTAGATTAATTTTGATGGAGACGTTGTTAAAAATCTATACTTGGCACCAAAATAACTTGAGCTTTTGTAGGTAATGGGATATTTGCCCCAGTTTTCGCTACGCTGCCAACTTTTGCTTCGCTAAGGGTAATTAATGGGGTTTTTGTCATGTTATGCTTCGATTGATTTTGATGACATAAATGGATTACCAATTACCAAAAGCTAAACTTGTTACGGTGTTGAGTATATCATAATACGTTTACATTGGCGTTTTTGGAGGACATTCATAAACAGACTTGTCCTTTGTAGAACTGATTGATTTTATTAGTTTTTATATTTAGTGTTTTCTTGGTACGTAAAATGGGTTACGTTTATTTAGGGACAAGTCTAATATATATTCCATTGGGGACAAATGTAGATATGTCACTTTTAAGTGGCACTCTTCAAAACTAGTTTCGAGGCAAAAGTTTCTTAGAAACTTTTGCCTCGAAAACAGTTTGTGTGCTAAATATTGTTGGTGGTTTCGTTCATTATGGACAAATTCCAGAAATATCAAAAATAAAAAGTACTTGATATTTTTGATAAAGCCAATTATAATAATAGTTTGCATTATTTTATGGCTGTATATTTAGCAACTGTTAATTATTTTTTAAATAGTGTCACGGGGCTTCGATAAACAAAATGGGCGGTAATAAACATTGGTTCGAAGCCCATTGTGCCACGGATGTTAGGCTCTGGACGTCCGTGTCCACAACACGCCGAAGCAAGCTCAGGAATCGTTCCCCCATGACTCTGCGCTGGCTTGCATTTTTGAAAAAATGCTAAAGCGAACAGAGACTACTCGCCATCCTTGGCTCGCAGCGGGATAAAATTGAAGGGTGCCTAACTCGTAAGCCGTATTTTGTAGGGTGTATAAGCAAAGCATCATACACTATAAATGGAATTGCAGGTTGGTTTAATATTTACCGACATTGGATTTAATTTACTCTGACCCCATTTATTTTATAATTCTAATTTAAACATCGAGCAACAGAATCTAAGAAAAACATGGGATGACAATTCGGATAGCAAAGCTGGAAAACTTACCCCAGATTGTTGAAATTTACAATCAAGCGGTAGCCCTTAAAGGAGCAACTGCCGACACAAAGCCGCTTGCTGTCGATGACCGGCAACGGTGGATCGTTGACCACACACCTGACCAGTACCCTATTTGGGTGGCAGAAGATAATCGAGTCATTCTCGGCTGGTGCAGCCTAAGCCCGTATCGTCCCTGCAGAATGGCTCTTCGACACACCATCGAAATTAGCTACTACATACACGAAGCGTATCGTCGAAAAGGTGTCGGAAGTGCGCTCATGCAACATGCAATATACCAGTGCGAAGGGTTGAAGATCAAAACACTCTTTGCCCTGCTTCTTGATATCAATGTTGGCAGTATCAGTCTTTTGGAGAAGTTCGGCTTTGCCAAATGGGGCCACATGCCGAACGTGGCAGACTTCGACGGTGAGGAATATGGACATTTGATCTACTACGGCAAACGGGTTAGTCTGTAAGTACTGAATTAGGAAATTTAGCTTCACTGACTACGTTTCAGGGATTTTAAGAGAAGCACTCAAGGGAATCCTTGAACTTTACCCCCTTCGGTTCCTAAAAATATTTCATAAAGGGAGAAGTATGATAAATAATGATTTTAACGTAAAAGTTAGGCAGGGAATTTTAAGTGCAATTGGGAACACGCCTCTTATTAAACTGTCTAATCTCTTTGATAAAACGTCAATCAACTTTTTTGCTAAGTTAGAAAGCGTTAATCCCGGTGGAAGTATTAAAGACCGAACGGCTCTCAATATGCTTGAGAATGCTATTGAAAATGGAAAGATCAATAAAAATACCACTGTAATTGAATCAACTTCTGGAAATCTGGGTATAGGATTAGCCCAAGTATGTGCATATCACAAATTAAAGTTTATTTGTATTGTAGATCCGAAGGCTAACCCCCAAAATATCAACATTATCAAAGCCTATGGGGGAAAAATTGATTATGTATCGGAACAGGATCATAAAACAGGTGAATTTCTCCAAGCGAGGCTAAAACGCGCAGAAATGCTATGCCATAAAAATCCTGATGTCTTCTGGATCAATCAGTATTCCAACATTGACAATCCACTGGCACATCATGAAACGATGCGCGAAATATTAGAACAGCTAAACGAGCAAGTTGACTATTTGTTTTGCGCTGTGAGTACATGCGGCACTATCAGGGGATGTGCGGAATACATTCGCAAAAGAAAACTTAATACGCAAATTTTTGCTGTGGATGTAAAGGGAAGTAAAATTTTTGACAATGAGGAAGCAACAAGACGATTTCCTGGTATGGGAGCTGGAGTCAGGACCATACATTGTGACGATGGGCTAATTAACGGTTATATTATTGTTTCTGATCAAAATTGCATTAAATGTTGCCATAATATTGTTGCGAAGGAAGGAATTTTGTCAGGTGCTTCGTCAGGTGGGGTCGTTGCTGCTGTAGAGGCCATGCAAAACCGTATGAAAAGTGATAGCACCTGTGTCATGATATTTCCTGACCGGGGCGACCGCTATCTAAATACCCTTTATTCAGAAGAGTGGATAAAACAGAATTTTGGCGAAGATTACTATAAAAAACTTCTCAGCCATAATTTTCATGCAACCCCTGCTCCAAAAGTCAAGCTTTTCAGATCAATATAGAGAAGATATTATGCAGCAAAAAACGGATATACTGATTTTAAAACAGCAAGAAATTGAATCCTTGTTAAATAAGCAGGAAAATAAAATCATGGATGTCGTACAACAGGCGTATGAGTTACATGCTCAGGGAAAAAGCACGTTGCCACATTCGTCTTTTTTAACCTTTCCTAATGATATGGATAATCGTATTATTGCTTTGCCTGCCTACTTGGGAGAGCCATTTAACGTGGCTGGTATTAAATGGATAGCGTCTTTTCCGGCTAACATTGAAAAAGAGGGAGTAGCAAGGGCTTCCGCAGTATTAATACTCAATTCCATGACAACCGGACATCCATTCAGTATCATGGAAAGTTCTATTATTAGTGCTAAAAGAACCGCAGCTAGTGCGGCCCTTGCAGCAAAAAACGTGGTAAATGAAGATGTTATCGAAGCTGGATTTATCGGATGTGGGTTAATCAATTTTGAGATATTCCGATTTCTTTCCGCTACTTTTAAGGGCTTGAAGACATTGACGGTATTTGACAAGCAGCCTGAACGCGCAGCGGCTTTTGTCTCAAAAGTTCAAGATATTGACCCAAATTATCATCTTAAAGTTGCCACATCAGCAGAGCAGGTTCTAGAATCCACCCCTCTCATTTCATTGGCAACGACCGCAGCCACCCCTTATATTGATGATTTACCGGTTCGGTTAGGTTCTAGGACTATTTTGCTTATATCATTGCGAGATATATCGCCTAAAATTATTTCGACAAACATCAACATTGTAGATGATATCGACCATGTTTGCCGCGCCAATACTTCAATCCATCTTGCCCAACAACAAGAAGGTAATACTCACTTTATCAAAGGAACACTTATTGATGTGATCCAAAAACGTCTCTCTCTCAGAGAAAAATCAAATGAGACTATCATTTTTAGTCCTTTCGGGCTAGGCGTTCTAGATATTGCGCTGGGCAAATTTATCTATGATGTTGCACTGGCTAATAATATTGGAACGAAAATTGACTCGTTTATAGGTGGAGAAAAGATATCATAGTATGTATATCGAAGGAGCAAAGTGTGTCCGTTGTGGTAAAGAATGGCAAATGTCAGAGATTAGCTATCAATGTCCTACTTGCCAAAGCAATCTGGATATCGTTTATGACTACAAAGCTTTACGTAACAACTACCCAAAAACTAGCTTCCATAAAAGCAAGCTTTACTCTATCTGGCGGTATCTGCCTTTTCTACCTCTGAAAAAAATGCCGAAACTACCATTGCAAGTGGGCTGGACACCTCTTTATCCAGCCCCCAATGAGTATGGCATCAAGCTTTTTATAAAAGATGAGGGTCGAAATCCGAGCGGTTCTCTCAAAGATCGTGCAACAGCTATTGTTTTGGGATCGGCACTGGAAACTGGAGTTGTCCATCTGGCTGCAGCCTCGACTGGTAATGCCGGATCATCTTTGGCCTGTTTATCTGCCAGCATGGGAATAGCAGCGACCGTTTTTGTGCCGGAAAAAGCACCGGAAGCTAAGATAGCTCAACTGTGTATTTTTGGAACTCGTGTGTTTAGTGTAATTGGTTCTTATGATGATGCCTATGATCTTTGCCAGCGTGCATCCAATGTATTGGGATGGTACAATCGAAGTACCGGATACAATCCGCTAACACGGGAAGGCAAAAAAACCTGTGCTTATGAAATTTGTGAACAGCTAAACTGGCAACCCCCTGACTGGGTAATCGTATCGGTTGGCGACGGGAACATTTTGAGCGGATTATGGAAGGGGTTTAAAGATCTTTATGCAATAGGTTATATTGATCGCCTCCCAAAAATGGCGGGGGTCCAGTCTTTCGCTAGTAATGCCATTGCCCTTTCCGTGCGGCATGCCAAAAGCAACAAAAATATTGATATAGCAACCGTTCAGGCATCAACAATTGCGGATAGTATTGCCGTGAATACACCCCGTGACGGGGTATTTGCAGTGAAGGCCATTCTGGAATCAGGAGGAACGGTTATTGAAGTAACTGATACACAAATTTTGATGACAATCAAAACAGTAGCGCAACGGTGGGGTATTTTTGGAGAGCCCGCAGGAGTGGCTTGTGTGGCTGGACTGGAGAAAATTTGGGGAGAAGGTACACTGCAGTCGGGTGAAAGTGTGGTGTGTGTCATTACCGGAAATGGATTAAAAGATGTGACTTCTGCTTTGAAAGTATCGCGTGATATGGTTACAAAAATTGCACCTGACGCACTTGATGAAATCAATTGGAAAGAGGGACGCTTTCCTTTTTAAGATGCCAAATTCTAGATAGTCTTAATTTTAGATAATTTATCGTTTAACACAAATTGAGTTGTCTTACTTATAAGTACTGAAGCACAAATAAACAGGTATTTTAATTTCGTTCAC
>JAYQWI020001045.1:0-2989 GCA_035871815.2 Candidatus Parabeggiatoa communis | reverse complement strand
GTTTTGCCAAACGCATACACATCACTTTTGGCACTCGGTTCACCATAGCGCGTTTCGCCTTGTTGCTCTGGTGGCGCATAATCCATCGTACCAAACACTGCCGATTGTGCTAACAGACTTAATCCAGAACGACTGCGCTGGGTAGCCATTTCTTGCCCTAACGATGGAGCGACTTTTGCTAACCCAAAATCAATGATTTTCACCACTATCTCATTTTGCTGCTGCAACAAAATATTGGCAGGCTTTAAATCTAAATGGAAAATGCCTTTGTCATGCGCCAGTTGCAACCCTTTGGCGATTTGTAAACCCACTGTAATACCCGTTTTCACATCCAATTTTCCGTGTTTCGCTAACCACGTTTCGCCATCTATCGCCCCTTCAATGTATTCGGAGATAAAATAGCCGCGTTCCTGCTTGGTTAAATCAACAAAACCACAGTCAAGCGGTTGGGGTACATACTCGCCGGCAATTTCCGCCATCAAAAAGGCTTCTTTGAACAGGGCATCCGCTGAACCGTGCAACGTTTCCCAAAAACACTTGATGACGACTGATTCTTTCTTCAAACGATGTCGCGCCAAAAAGACACAACCCATGCCGCCAGCACCCAATATCTGTTTAATACTATAAGTATGTATATTATGCAAAGCATAACGTTGTGGATTTAGCTTAATGGCTTCTTGTAAAGACGATAAAGCTTGATCATAAACGTGTTGGCGAGTAAACACTTGAAACAAGTTAAACGCACTCAACGCCCGTTCATTATCATTGCTGGCCTGTTGGTAGGCTTTGATAAATAAGGCTTCGGCTTGTTTTAAATCGCCCTGCGAAGACACGATGCTCCCTAACCCAATTGCCGCCCGACTGTATTGTGGATCAGACGACGGTATGCGTTTCAATAATTGCTGTGCTTGCCCTATCAATTCCAAATTGGCAGAGTTATATTGCGTCAATTCATCACGCGGTTTGACTTGGGGCGATAAGTCGGCGCGAGTCATCAATTGCCGAATCAGGGCTAAAATTTCTTCGGTATCACTTTTAATGCCCCCTAATTGCGCTTGCAATTTGGGCAGGGCTGCCAAGACTTGTTTTAATTGGACATTAACCAATTGCCCCCAATCTGCAAAACGTTGGCTAAATTCAAGGAATTGGGCATAATGGGTTTGTGTCACCGATTCAATCTGTTGCAAACGTTCTAATTGTTGCCCAAGTTGTGCCACTTCACCAAACTGTTTTTTCGTAAGTGCTTGATTTAATTTATTTTCTGTCGATTGCACGATTTTTTTAATTTCGCGCACATCAATGATTAAGCCTTCGCGTTGCAACGCAGATAACGTACTTTGAAAACGGGGCTCTTTGCGAAGTTGCTCGTGCAAGAAAAACAATAGGGCATTGCCTAGCAATTCTTCAAATTGCAAAAAAGCCATCACCCGTTTATCCAAGCTTTGCTGAGTTTGCACTAATTCTACAACCAAATCCGTCATCGAACTTGCACCGCTGGCGCTGACAAAACTCGCTAACTGATGAAACGCCTTGGCGTAAAATTTTGGTGCGGGTTGATTTCATATTCACTGCTTATTTAATTAATGGGGCAACGCGGCCCGTCATTTCAGGCATTCCCAACCTTGCGATTGGGAACGAGACAACCATTCATCACTCAAATTATTTATCCAAGCAACTTTTGTACATCGTTATACGTTTTTTCCCAATCCCCTTCAAAACGATAGCCTTTGTCGTCAATATAAAGGGCCGCTGCCGGTTTATAAGCCACAACATCATCATACGGAATATTATATTTATTCAACCAATTTTTAATATCGTCAATTCTAAAATGCGCTAATTCCCCCCACATTTTGACATTGATTCGTGCTGAACTGATTACAATACGATATCCTTTTTTTTGAAGTTTTGATAATACTTCAGCAACGCCATTGATAGGCAAATCATCTAAGCGGTTTCGGATGGTATCATCAAAATCTATGCATAATGTTTTTGATTTCAAAATGACTTTCCTTATGGCTGATTGTAACGAATTTTTGGGAGGGCCTGTTCGCCCTCCACCAAATCCGTTTCAGCTTCATTGAACCTGGCCAACGGTGATTGTAACCAATTTATTTGGCTGTATTCGCTGCTGAAAGGCCTTTCTGATCTTATCCACTGTGACACCTTCAATGTTTTGGTTGAACGTGTGTAGGTAATCTAAAGGAAGACGGTAGTAGCCAAGCATTGAAAGGTAGCCGATGATGTTGCTGTTGCTCTTGATTCGCAGCGGAAACTGTCCCGTGATGCCTTGTTTTGCCTTCTTTAATTCTTCTTCACTGGGGCCCTGCTTTATAAACTCTGCTAGGGTTTGTTTGAGCAGTGCCATCGCTTCGGTGGCTTGATCTTGACGGGTTTTCACGCTGGCGATGAAGGGGCCGGCTACCCGTTGTGGGGAAAAGTAGCTATAGGTGCTATAGGCTAAGCCGCGTTGTTCACGTATTCTTTCCGATAGACGGGAGACTAAACCACTGCCGCCGAGTATGTAGTTGCCCACATAGAGGTTGAAGTAGTCTGGATCACCTCGTGCTATGCCCGGTTGCCCGATGAGTATGTGCGTTTGGGTTGATGGGTGTTCAATGTGTTGCGTTTGCGCTTGAGTCAATTCGATGACTGGCGGTAAGGCGGGTGGAGTCTCGCCTGGAGACAGTTGCTCGATTATTGTTTTGGCCAGTGTTTCGGCTGCTGTTCTCTCTAGGGCACCGACTATTGAGATGATGGCATTTTTCGCGACATAGTAGCGGCCGTGAAAGGCCTTTAAGTCATCACGGGTGAGTGCGCTCACGGTTTCTGCTGTGCCATCTGATAAGTTGGCGTAAGGATGCTTGCCAAAGACGTTTTGATAAAACGCTTTTTTTGCGAGGCTACTGGGTTGTTGCTCTTGGTATTTCAGGCCAATCAAGGTTTGTTGTTTGATGCGTTCAAACGCGGTGGCTTCAAAATCGGGTTTGGC
>JAYQWI020001044.1:0-2441 GCA_035871815.2 Candidatus Parabeggiatoa communis | reverse complement strand
TTGACTGCCGAAAAATTCATTAAAAATCCGTTTAGTGATGATCCCAATTCACGTATTTACAAAACCGGCGACTTAGCCCGTTATCTTCCAGATGGCAATATTGAATACTTGGGGCGCATAGACAACCAAGTCAAGATTCGTGGTTTTCGGATTGAATTGGGTGAAATCGAAGCGGCGTTGACTCAACATCCAGATGTGTTGGAAAATTCGGTGGTTGTCCATGAAGCGTCACAAACGGACAAGCGTTTAGTCGCCTATATCGTATTGTATAAAGAGCAAGTCATTGAAAATACAGCATTACGCAGTTTCCTGACTGAACGATTACCCGATTATATGGTACCCTCGGCCTTTGTCACATTAGAAAACTTGCCACTCACACCAAATGGTAAAATAGATCGACGAACTTTATCCCAATTATCAGTAAGCCATGAAATCTCAGAAAAAACGTTTGTCGCGCCTCGAACACCTGAAGAGGAATTGTTAGCTGGCATTTGGGCTTCGGTGTTGGGTGTTGAACGAGTTGGTGTCAATGACAATTTCTTTGAATTGGGTGGACATTCCTTATTAGCTGTCAGCCTGTTAGCGCAGATCGAACAAGAATTTGGCAAACATTTACCCTTAGCTGCCCTATTCCAAGGCGCGACTATCGCAGAGTTAGCGAGGCTTCTCAACCCATCAACAGACACCACTGATTCATGGGCACCCCTCGTCGCCATTCAACCCAACGGTACTAAACGGCCCTTCTTCTGTGTACCCGGTGCCGGTGGCAATGTCCTCTATTACCATCAATTAGCTCGTCATTTAGGAGAAGAGCAACCATTTTATGGCCTACAAGCGGTGGGATTAGATGGTGAAACCGCCCCAGACACTCGGATTGAAGACATGGCGGCGCGTTATATCAAAGAAATACAAACCGTACAACCCCAAGGCCCTTATTTATTGGGTGGTCATTCGTTCGGTAGCTGGGTAGCCCTTGAAATGGCCAAGCAATTGCGACTCAAGGGACAGAAAATCGCTAGACTTTTGATTTTTGACACCACGGTGCCTCATAACCAAGCTATCGGAATTGATTGGGATGAAACTCAATGGATAACCGACGTTGCTCAGATCATCGGACGCATGTTAAACCAAAAACTGGAAATTTATGATGCAAAATTGCAACAACTCGAAACACAAGCCCAATTCAACTATCTCCATAAAATATTAGAACAAAATGGCTGGATTATCTCCATCAAGCAACTTCAGGCCTTGGTAAAAATTTTCAAGGCCAATTGTCAAACTAATTACATACCACAGAATATTTCAGCAATTCCCATCAGTCTTTTTAAAGCCAGTGAAATTCTAACTGTGACGGAAGCCGGTATCGAGATGGAACGGTTGCGGGAAAGCCTCAAACAAGAAGCCACTTGGGGTTGGCATCAATATGCTTCAGGCTCAGTGGATGTCCATGTTGTGCCCGGTGATCATCATACGATGATGAGTCAGCCTCATGTACAAGTGCTGGCGGAAAAGTTAAGGGCGTGTTTCGATAAAATTGAGTAAGTTACACTGAGCGCAAGAATGGGTAGTGGTGCATAAGTACTGAACCACAAATAAACAGGTATTTTACCGCAAAGAGACGCGAGGCATCGCGTCTCTACGAAACCGCGAATTGTAGAGACGCACGGCCGTGCGTCTCTAATTACTCACAATCGTAAAACAAGCACAATGATAAATGCTCGCTATCGCACATGGCCATTGCCATTTTTTAAATGTCGTTTGAGAAATGTAAAAAGTCTTATCAACCGTTTATCCAGTTCGGCCCAAACTCGCTTGCTGGCGCTCGAATCATCATACGATTTATCTGGCTGGCCCAGATTGTGTACAAAAAAAGAATATCTCGGCAACCTTTATATGTTGGATATATTGGATAGGTTTGTGCCTTTTGCAAAAACGAGTGGCCCAGCCTTAGATGTGGGTTCTGCCAGATGGTGGTATCTGCCGGCTCTCAAAGCTTTTCGCCCTTCACATTGGACTGGCGTTGATCTGCCCGCTGTTCAACGGGCAAAACGCTTTGACAATTGGCTGGCATACGCTGAATTTATGACCAAAGCCTATTCAGAAGCGGATTATCGTGCCGAATGTATCACAGAACAGAAGAAACGATTTAGGTTCATCACCTGGTTTTTACCCTATATCGCAATCGAACCCTTGCTATCAGCAGGTTTGCCAGACTATCATTTTGACCCAGCGGGCTTGTTTCACTCTGTTTGGGGATTGCTTGAATCCGATGGCATTCTGTTAATTGTCAATCAGGGATTGGCTGAAGCCAAACTTCAACAACAACTCTTTGAATTTGAACAACTTGATGCTGAAAAGCTTGGCATCTTGGACAGTCCATTTAAAGCATTTCACTATCCACGTTATGGTTGGGTATTGTTTAAATCTGAAAGCCATGCATA
>JAYQWI020001043.1:0-1529 GCA_035871815.2 Candidatus Parabeggiatoa communis | reverse complement strand
CGGGTGGTGCTACCTGGGGTTCCACCAGAACAAAGGGCTATGAATTGGTTCGGTAGTTATGGTTCGGGTAAAAGTCATCTTGGTGTCTTGATCGGACAATTATTACGTGATGGTGCCCATACAGCTGAATTTGCAGGATTTCTCCGTAAACTAGAAAACTTTGGGGAAAATGAACTCGCTGAAGAATTACGACGGGTTTTTCTGCCGCTGACTGATCCGGATGCGAGGCCTTATTTGTTAGTACCCTTGTATGCTTCACAAACGCCCTCTTTACAAGCCAAACTTTTAGAAGGGCTGTATAAAACAATCAAAAATCAGGTCAAAGTTCATCCCGCCTTGACATTAGAAGCCATTTTGCCCCGTACCGAATATGAGGCCGCCTACCACCGTTTTGAAGAAATCGTTCAAAATGCGCCGAGTTATCAAAATACAGAGTTATCAGATTGGCAGTTGGAGGCAGATTATTTTACGACTGAGGAAATGGCATTAGGTTTAAAACACTATCAACCTCTCGCCTTGAAAACGTTTTGTCTCTGGCATCAACGTGTTTGTCATGGCGCAAAATTTCGGCCTGTCGATACGGATGGCAAAAATGTTGTCGAAGCTTATAAGGAAGCGGGTCAAAATTTGGCCACTCAGTATCATTATGGCGGAATTGCTGTCATTTGGGATGAATTAGGTCATGCTTTGGAAGACTTAATGCGTACTCCAGAACGCAATGCTGTGGAAGAAATCATTGAATTACAACGTTTTGTAGAAACGACTTGCCAACCTAATTTGGGTCATGTCTTATTTTTAGGATTGACACATGTCTCATTAGCAGAATACGGGGCGCGTTCTGAAGCGCCTCAAGATGTGCGAGATCGCTTGAAAACGATTGAAGGCCGTTTTACCAGTTTAAAAGTAGAATTAAAACCTTCAGAATCAGAAGGTTACCACTTATTAGGGGCACAGCGTTCTTGGACAGAAAGGGGGCACACTTACTTAGCACAGTCTCATACGGCTATTGATTCTCTTGCAGCTGTCTGTGGCAAATTGCCGTTATTCCAAAATATGAGTCAAGACTTACCCAAAATCATCCGTGATTGTTATCCCTTGCATGTGATAACGGCCGCTGCCTTATTTGCGATTTCTACCCGTTATGCTCAAGCCACGCGAACCGCTTTTACTTTTTTTCGAGATTTAAATGGGCAAACGTTTGAGCGTTCGATTAGTGAAGCGGGTTTATTTAGGCGTGAATTGATTCGTTTACCCGAATTGATTGAATATTATGGTGACAAAATGGAAAAAGAGGCCTCTGGCATGATGGAAATGTATCGTCGCGCCATTGCCGAGGTACGTGCCAAGGGGGATGAGTGCGAAAAGAAAGTCAATATTATAGGGGTATTGCTGCTTTCCAAAGTGCTTGGCGAGCATTTTCAAGCCACTGAAACGTTTATAGCGGCCGCATTATGGGATGAAAAGCTGAATCAGTCCACCATAGAAACCTTGCAAAAAGAGTTAGTCTGGTTAAAAGAGGCGGGATTAAT
>JAYQWI020001042.1:0-2001 GCA_035871815.2 Candidatus Parabeggiatoa communis | reverse complement strand
AGCGAAACAATTAGCCGAAGAGGCACTCAATCAACCCTTCGCGGATCGGGGTGCCAAAATCACCGGCAAAATTGAATCAATTTATCCAAAAGGGATTTATTTAACACCCACCTCAATTCATGCCCATATCATAGCAACCGGCCAAGCCGCCATTCATATCTCAGCGATAAACAAATTTTAGATAAGCCCACTTGGCTATTTTTGGTTAAAGACAATTTTTTCTATCAAGGCTTCTCCGCTTTCTGCACGCCGATATAACAACGTGGCATTGTAATGTTTGGCGGGAAAATATCTCACCTGTTTTTTGACTAACTGGTAAACGGAATATAAAGCCAAAGCAATAGCGATAACATTTCTTTCGTTTTCTGCCGGTTGGGTGTTGACATCACCGCCATTTTCTTTGATAACCGTCAACCACGTATCTAAGCGTTCGGGTACATTGTTAGAAGAAAAAGGCGTTAAAACAGAGACTTCAATCTGATCATCTGTCTGTTTCATGGCATTGGAAAGCGACTCATCAAAAGCCGTCGAATCAAGATATTCCAAATCCGTGTGATTGACGGATGATCTGAACAGGCTGTTCGTTGGGTTCGTGTTGCTCATTCCGGGTATGCAGCCTAGCAAAATCAATAGGATACTGAATAATACGGCCTGGTTTATTAATGTCTTCATGTCGTTTTATCCTTAATAAAAGGTTTGTTGGGCGGCCTTAAAAACGCAAAAGCTTGCGTCTCTTGCGCCTTTTGCGTCTTTTGCGTTCAAATAATTTCAAAAGGGCAGACACGCAGGTTTGCCCCTACATTTGCGTCTCTTGCGCCTTTTGCGTTCTTATAACTGCACAAACACAAAATCCATAAATCCGTCACTGGAGGCTTGTGAAACAGGAATTTGACGGTTTTTTGTCAGGTGTTTTACCATACCCGTGACGTAGGTGTTTAATTCGCTGAACATGATTTTTTTGCCGCCATCGAATTTTATGATATTTGCTTCTCCCTTTAAGCCTTCCAGCAGGGCATAAGTAAATACGCCGTGTCCGAAATTCTTCATTTCTTGTGAGACGTTTTCTGCATCGGTGGCACTGAGAACGAAGATGTTTTTGTTGGCGGAATCTTTGACTAAACGAGGATTGAACGCTTTGCCCGCATGACAGGTATCCACCAATAAAATACGTCGCCCCTGACTCTTGGCTATCGCATCTTGTAAGATTTTCCAGCGCACCAGGCTATTTTTGTTCAGTTCTGATCCTTGTCGTTTTGAACCTTTAGGCATGAAAAAGTATTCACCATCAAGATTAATACCATGCCCCGCTAAAAAGAGGATAGTCGTGTCTTCTTTTTTTGGATTCAGTGCTTGCAAAGCGGTTTCGATATTGCTTTTATTCGGCGTTTTGCCTTGATTATCGGAAATCAGAACGCCGTTGACATCACGATATTGTTTTTGCGCCGTTGCAATGAGCTTATTATAGATAGCTTGCGCGTCTATTGCCGCAAAATCCAGTTGCTCTTTTTCGGATAAATTGGGATAGGCACTGACACCGATGCTGACTAAATGCAGGGTGCCTTCGCGGATTTGGCTTTCGCCGTCGTAAAAAACAGTGACTTCTGCACTGGTTGAGCCGAGACTATTTGTCGCCCGAATGCTAATCCGATTTTCACCCTTTTCTAAAGGCACTTCTAGGGTGCGTTTATGCTGAGTAATGATGGGGTTGATTTTACGCACTTTTTGCGGTGTGACTTGCCTACCATTGACATATACTGCAAGCATTTGAATTGCCAAGGTATTTTCGGCGAGATTCAACACCACCGAGGCGACACCTTTTTCCATTTTGCTACCTTTGCGCGGCGAGACAATTTGAAAGCGGGGCGGTAATTCGCGTTGTAAACGGGCTAAATTGAAATGGGCACCGGTTTGGGCAATGGCTTTATCGACACTGCGTAACCGGATAGCGGCATTAATCACATCAGGACGATAGAGATACTCATGCAATTGATCGGCTTTGAC
>JAYQWI020001041.1:0-2261 GCA_035871815.2 Candidatus Parabeggiatoa communis | reverse complement strand
TTTACTTTACAATGGATAGGCTTTATGCGGCCTATCAGAAACACCAATCGCATCAGGAATCCTCACTGAAACCGTTTTTTTTCTTTAGAAAAGAGCAAACTTTCAGTCAGGCTTATTTTGCTAAGATACATTATCATTGGCAAAGGCATTCAAGTTTAAGCAGTGACAAATTTATTGATAAGCTCAGTTTGCAAGCCCCTGAAAACCCAATCGGAGAAGAAGTTTTTGAGTATGGTGTTGAGCGGATTATTGTCGTTGATGAGCCTTTAACAGTTGATTTGTTCGTTAAAAACAATAAACACCTGAATAAAAAAGCTGTGATCATCTCATCTGAGGGTTATCCTGCCTATTTAAAACCGCATTTACAAACTCTATTGCAAAAGCAACCTAATATTAAAATCGGCTTTTTGCATAAACGGGAATTAACAATAGAGCAACAAATCAGGCGTTTTGAACAAAAATATGAAGTCATACTCAAAGGTTCGGTATGGGATATATCGACTAAGCAAAAATATACTAAACCCGTTCAATCTGGGGAAGCATTGAAAGATAATTTGCAAACAATCCTGTTATCTGTAGATGAAACACATTCTAAAAAAGGGCATTCATGGTTATCTTGGATGATACCCACTTCAATAACCAGTGTTTTCGGTATACCGATAACAAGTGCTGGAAAAGAGACAGAAGAGAAGGAAGCTGAGCCAGAAATGGCAACAGATCATTTTGAGGCCGATAGCGATAATGATTCTGGTGGGTATAGTGATGATGATGCTGGTTTTGATGGCTTGGATGCCAGTGAGGATGACAGTGAGGGGGGTGCTGATGATGATGGTGAATAATGATTATGAAATATTTTTAGTAATAACAATAGGTTAAACGGGAAATGAGTGAATCATGAAAATCTAAAAACCTATAGAACGCTGATGACGCTGATTAATCATGATTCGCGCTGATTAAATCTCTGATGATTTTAACATCTAAACACGAGATAGATGATTATGAAATATCCCTTTACTTTTGACGAAGAACAAGCCATAGAAGCGATTGTGTATATTGCACAAAATGTGAAAGAACCGACTTTTCATCGGATTTCAAAAGTCATGTATTTTGCTGATAAAGCCCATTTGGAACAATATGGACGATTTATTTCTGGTGATAGTTATGTGGCTATGAAACATGGGCCGGTACCCATCAGTAGTTATGAAATTTTAAAGTCGGTACGTGGAGACGGCAAAACTTCGTGTTTAGCGCAAGCTAAAAATGCATTTTGTGTTCAAAATAAATATCTTGTGAAACCGCTTCGTCAAGCCGATTGTGATTATTTGAGTGATTCTGATTTAGAGTGTTTGGATAAAGCGATTAAAGAATACGGGGCCTTATCTTTTCAAGAACTCACTGAATTAAGCCATGATTCTGCTTGGCATAATGCTGATGAAAATGATTGTATTGAACTTGAGCAAATCGTTTTTATGTTTGCTAATGCTAAACCGTTGCTTGAACATTTGAAAAATCCTTTTCCGAGCTAGTTGATGAAAACTAAAATACCAATCGAAGTATGGCAAGTTTATTATTTTAAATGCCACTGTACTTTACCTGAACCAAAAGAGAAATATGTGGTGATTGTTTATGTCGAGCCACCTCAATTCTTTGGTTTTCTTATTAATTCTAAAATTAACGATTATCTCATCCAACAAAAATTGCAAATTTGTGAAGCCTTGATCAAAAATGATCAGCATAGCTTCAAAAAACCACTTAAAAGGGATTCGTATGTGGATTGTCGAGAAATTTGTCCCGTCTCAGAAAATGAGCTGTTTGATTTGCCGGGGGTTCTGAGTCGTGATGCCAAAAATGCGGTGATTGAAGCTGTCAATGCTTGTCGCGTTTTGCAAAGGCGCTATAAAAAGAGGATACTCAGTCAATTAACGCCAGCATAAGTAAAAATATCTAAACTTGAGTTTGGTATAGCGTTTCCCGATTGAATAAAGTACACTTCGGGCGCATTCCCAAAAAAAGGGTCATTAGTCAATTTTGGTTGTCGCAAAATCGCTTTATTTTGCGGCAGGCTTTTCGTTCCAAATTTATTTTGCGGCCGGCTTGGCTTTTCGTTCCAAATTTATTTTGTGGCCGGTTTTTCGTTCCAAATTCTATTTTGCGATGACCCTTTTTTTGGGAATGCGCCCGTACACTTCGCCTTCCTTCGCAAAATAAATTTTGCACTCCAATCGGACACAACACAAATTTTTCACTAAAAATTTGTACTT
>JAYQWI020001040.1:0-11146 GCA_035871815.2 Candidatus Parabeggiatoa communis | reverse complement strand
GCCATTGTTGGGGGTATTCTGTCATTGATTCAGGGGGAAGAGGGGATTCCTGATGACTGGAAAAACGAAGTCCAAATCCAAAATTATGCGAATTTCTCTTAAATAAGATACGAACTCAAGAAAGATGGTGGGCAAGTTCGTTTCGACGCTGGGTGTCGAAACGAACTTACCCACCCTACATTAATATAAACATAGATTTAATTCACGTATTATCGCTTTTGCCAGTGGCAAGGCGTTCTATTTCGGCCAATGAATCAGCCACAATAATTTGATCTAGCCAGTTATCCAATTGTTCACTATCGTCAGTGGCTTCAATTTTCTGCACGACTCTTTTGGGAACTGAGGCAAACTTGCGATGTAACTGACGAATCAGCATACGTTTCTTTTCTGCCGAGGCTTCTTGGGCCGCTTTTTGGATCGCTTTTTGAACCACTTCTTGGGCCGCTTTTTGGACCGCTTCTTGAAACGATTTTTGAAGGCTAGGCAATTTTGTCATCGCGTTGGGCATTTCTTGGAAAAATCGGTCAATATATGACCACGTTTCTTCTTTGATTTCGGGTTTCATGTCTTCAATCTCCAGTAGTTTTTGCCAAATCAGATTGGGATCAGTGAGTAGTCCAATGTCTTTTATCAGATGGAGATACTCTACCAAATCATCACGCACACATAAGGAAATAAATTGGGCCAATTTTTTACCCCGTGCGAGCGGTAATAAGGGGTAATTTTTGGCGACTAACAGTAGTTCCGATGGGCAGATAATCCTGATGTTGAAACCGGCTTCAGAGTGGTATATACCAGGCTCTATTTTTGAAAATTTAAATTCTTCTTTGAGCGTGTTGAGAATTTTGTTGGGTTTAGTCACACAGACAATTGTCAGTGTTCTATGGCTTGGCAGTCGTTTGAGATCGTCAGAAGTCGTTTCCTCATCGGTTTCCTCAGCTTCTTCTAACGCTTCTTCTGTTTCTTCTTCTGTTTCTTCCTTGTCCGTTTTCTCTTCAAGGGCTCCAAGTCCCCAAGCCCGCATCATAATACGGTTGTAGTCTTTTACCGTCAAGGGGTCTTTTGGCCCTTTTAATTCTAGGGCATTGAGTTCGCGAAAGTGTGAAAAAACGGTATTTTCTAAACAGGTGATCTCTTCCTGAGTACAATTGACTACCAGATCAATTTTTCTGGCACGAAAAAACACTTCTCGTTCAGTCTCGACAAGAAGTCCTTTGTCTTCAAAAAAACGACGATAGAAAACTTTGTTGGTTTCATCAAAGGGTTCGTGTGAAATGGTCATCTCGTTATCCTTTTGATTTGGATAGGTGTGATAATTTAAAACCTTGTATAACTCGATGATCAAGCTTTTTCCATCTCGTTTTATAACGACAAGGATTGTTTAATCGATGCGGATTAGATTGTGCCAAGCTTCATGTCATTGACATTCATCAATAAATGAATGAGGGCTCCACTGATGAGTTCATTCAATATTCGGTACTTATCCTTTATTATAAATAATCCTTGTCGTTATATATTTGTCGTTATCTTGTCATTCCATGTAAGGTGGGTTTTACTAGCCACCCGACAATTACAGGAGTTTGGGCATTTTTACCGTTTTTTACGCAACATTTGTTTGGTATCGGGGCCGACTGGTAGCCAGTAATCATAAGAACTTAAAATCACGCTGTCTTTGGCGCGAATCATTTTAGCTGTGACATAAACCGATTCTTTACTTTCGCCATAAGTGCCTACCACAACCGCATAAGCATCATGTTGTAGACTGATTTCACGCAATTCTCGTGATAAGACTAATTCACCGGTTTGCCGTTGAACGAAAATATTGCTTGTACGCATCTTCATTTCAATCACTTTATAACCCTGTTGGGCTATCCATGATCCAATTTGTTCGCCTATCACGCGCCCAAAAGTTGAAGACTGTTGCAAATTGTCAATATTGACAAAGCTGGTTACCAAAATAGGTTGTTTGGGATAAACACCATTTTTGCGGGGTTGCAACGTCATAATATCTTTAGCCCCTTTTAATAGGTAGTCAGCCGCTTTATAGCTGGCCCGAACCAGATTCGCGTCGCGAATCAGAAAGGAACAGCCAGCTAACACTATACAAAGCCAACTCAATATCAAAACATTTCGCGTCGTTTTCACCATTGGTTAACCATCCTATACATTTTGCTTTCATCTTCATAATGATCGTAATCACCATCATTGATGTAATAAATCCGAGCATCTCCAAAAATATATTGTTGTCCCATCGTGATCGAGCTGCTGATAAGCACTTCGGTATTCGTTTCACCTGGTAAATAGTATTCCACGGCAGAGTTGATATCAGCCGCGACAGCAAAAGGAAGTGTGGCTAAACCGGGATATTTCCAACGATCTTGTGCTTGAGCAACCATCCATACGCCAGCCGATAAGGCCGTCATCAATCCTGGTGGAAAATAGGTGAGACGACGATCTTTATGGTGAACTACCTGCATCTCATACTCAACATTCAGCGTTTTGTTATCGTATTGAGCAGCGTGAGTCATGACAACTGAACCTTGTTGTACAAGTTTGGTTTTCAACAGAGTGGAGAAGGCTTTAGCAAAAGGAATTTTCTCTTGCTCTTTTTTAACTTTAACCACTAAAGACGGTTTCACGGCGGCATTCGGGAAGGTGAGTTCCAGCGTTTTTTTGATGCGTTTAGCCACATCATTTGCCAAAACGTCCCAATGATGAGCTGCCTGCATTTTTCTCTGCGCCGTCGCCGGATAAGAAGCCGCGACAGGTATAGGGCGATGTGTACAACCTGCTAAAACTAACAGGCTAAGAAGGGTTACAAGCCAATAGCCTCTCATAAAAAACCCCCTTTTTTGAATTGTGTTCGAGGCCGATTTTTTGCGTACAAAAACTTTTGCCTCAAATTGTGAATGAATTGTGAATGAATTGTGAATGATAATACCTAAAGTATTAAGTGATTAAATCATATTTTTTAGTATGATGCGAGCGTTTTTTCATAATGTGCAATAAGTCATGAATCTATCTTCATGTTATTGTTATCTAAGTCATGTTATGCCTGATTCTATATTGCGTTTGTAGGGGCGAACCAAAGTTATCGCCCTTTTGCATGTCATTGTTTGAAAATCTATAGAATTGGTTATCGCCCTATAGGTGTTCAAATAATTTCAAAAAAGGGTGAACACCAGGCGATAACAAAGGTTAGCTCCCTACAAAAATTGAGGCGCTCATTGATAACTGATAACTGATAACTGATAACTGATAACGATGTCTCATTTTGTTATAAAACCGACGATTGACAACTTAGCCGCTTATCCCTTGATATACGATCAAGTTCGCCAGTTAAGTCAACATTACCTTCGCCATTGTGTCACGCTTGATGAGTTAAAAACCATTGGCTTGGCATTGTGGCAACTTTTAAAACAAGACGCAACTTTGACTCCACAACCTTTGATCATTGAATGCGATGATAAGACTGTTTTGGGTTTACCGTGGGAATGTGTGTACCATCCTGAATTGGGGTTTTTGGGCAAACATCCTGATTATACGTTATCGCGCCGCGTGTCTAGTGATCAGGCCTTAGCCAGGCCTCCAACCGGCCCGCTTAATATAGTATTGTTTACCGCACAACCTGAAAAAAATACGGCCCGTCTTGATCTGGAAATCGAACAACAGACTGTGCGTGAAGTCCTTCAACCGTTTATCAATGCTGGAAAAGTACAATTTTACGCGCCAGATGATGGGCGCTTTAATACCTTTGTCGAATTATTACATCGCCAATCCTGGCATCTCGTTTTACTCAGTGGGCATGGGATTATCAAGGGAGAGGAACAATCGTTCACGCATTCAGAAACTATCAAGGGAGGATTTCAGGCGGCCAACCGTTCAGAATTGAAAACTGTTCATAAATTAAAGCGGCCTTTGGCCGCTGTTAAAACGGGCCCTCAGGCCGTTATCCATTCAGAAGCGGCCGCCTATTTTGTTTTTGAAAGCGAAGAAGGGGAGGGGGAATTGATTTCTGCTCAGACTTTAGCAGACGTTTTTAAAGGCACAACAGTGCAATGTGTCGTCATGGCGGCTTGTCAATCTGCCCACTTTTCAGCGGATAATCCAGAAGCCAATTTAATCATGCCCCTTGTGCAAGCCGGTATACCTCATCTCATCGGAATGCGTGAACCTTTAATAGATAGAGCGGGCAGTGTTTTTGTGCGAACACTTTGCAAAGCCTTGGCACAACAAGCGCGAATAGACGACGCGGTACAACAAGGCCGTCGTGCTATGACGCAATTATTAGCCGGCAATGAAGTGTGGCATAACGCACAATCGACCGATGATCCTAGCTTAGTACAATGGTGCCTACCCACATTAGTGAGTCAAGCGCCTACTGAAGCTTTAGTGAATTGGGATTTTAGCCCACAAGCTCATCCACCAACACAAGTCGGCAGCCAAATCGCTTTACCCAAAGTCTTTATTGGCCGCCGTCGCGAATTACGGACTTTAGGAAAAGCCTTATACACTGGCACGATACAACGATTAGTGATTCAAGGTAAAGGCGGATTAGGTAAAACAGCCCTCGCCGGGCAATTAGCGATCACATTGGCAGAACAAGGCTATCGAATACTCGCCTATCAAGCTGGCAATCCAGCAAATTTTCAATCAACACTGAAACACGCTTTAAATCCGCTTTCGGCCTTTGAAGAAGAGAGGGATAAAACGGAAAGCGCCGCATTTGGGCCCGATTTAGAAATGCACTTAAAAACGATATGCCAACAAAAATGGGTATTTTGGTTAGATAATTTGGAACGGCTTCAAAATCCAGATGACGGTTGCTTCACCGATAAGACGCTCCAAAACACGTTAGACATCCTATCTCAATGGGAAACCCCTCAATTACGCATTTTAGTCACCACCCGCCGAGCAATACCTCAAATCACAGATTACCCTAATTATTTGCTCAATCGCGCCAACTTCAGCGACTTTTCACGCTATCTCGAAAATCAAGGATTACACTACCCCTTGCCAGAACGATTACCTATTTATCAAATACTTAGTGGCAATTTTCAAGGTATACAGTTATTACAAAGTCTATCCCCTAGCCAAGACGCGACAATATTAAAGAAACAACTCATCCTTGTACGGCGGTACTTGCAAGCGTATTTACGTTTATAGCCTACCTGTGCAAAATAAATTTGAAACTTGTGTGAGTGGCTTCGGGTTTATTTTGCCACGGAAATACACGGAAAAACACGGAAATATTCCGTGCTTTCAGTGTCATTCCGTGGCTTTTAATCCCTTTTTTAATCTACCAATTCTATTTCATATTCGAGACAACGTTGTCGTACCTTCTCAGAAGCACCCATAGCAATAAACAAACCTTGCACTTGTTTATCGGGATTTTGAAGCTGAAGTAATTCAACCTTCCAACTCAAAGTATTGACATCATCCGGTTTAGCGGTGGCTTTGATTTCCAATACAATCAATTTGCCATTTTGAGCAATTAAATCGACTTCGCCATAGCGAGGCTTTTTGAAAAGCAGGCCATCCAAATCCTCTATTTTCTGATTTAAGCGGATCGATTCAGGCTTGATATCGGGATTTTTCAGGCCATAACTCAAAGCCTCGGCAAACAACTGTTCCAAGGTTTCTCCTTTTTCCGTTCCCATATTACCAGTCACGACTTTTAGCCACTTTTCTTGTCCATCCATGCGTTTGAGAATCAAGTCTTGATTTTCTCGCAATTTGAGGATATCTCGTTTCATGTCCACTTGCGTGTTATGCATCTGCTCAAAACGCAGATCGACTTTCTCAAAGCGTTGATCAACTTGCTCAAAGCGTTGATCTATTTTATCAAAGCGCTGATCAACCCGTTCAAAACGCTTGTTCATCTCTTCGTGCAATAAGTCAATTCGCCGATCAACCTGTTCAAAACGCTTGTTCATCTCTTCGTGCAGCAAGTCAATTCGCTGATCAACCTGTTCAAAGCGCCGATCAACCTGTTCAAAGCGTCGTTCAACCTGTTCAAAACGCTTGTTCATCTCTTCATGCAGCAAGTCAACTCGCCCTTCAACCTGCTCAATACGTTGAGTAAGCTTTTCAAACGCCTGTACTAGCAAGTTAAGACGTTGATCGAGATTGCCAATTTGCTCAACTTTTTGTTCCAGCAAGTTAATACGCTTATCAACTTGCACAAAGTGTCGTTCCATGTCTTTGCGTTGTGATTTAACTTCCTTCAACAATTCGACAAATTCGTCTTTGCGTGGAAACTGTTGAGCAATAATCCCTTCAATCGTTGTTCTAACATCTGGCTCTTCGCGTAACAATTGAGGTAAAAATTTGATAAAATCATTTCTGATTTGTGCTAAATCGCTTTGACTCATCATAATAAAATCCTGTCATTAATTTTTTCACCATCTTGTTTATTATTCTTTGATTATTCTATCATAAGATCAGTACAGCGGATATGGGGATTGAACGGATGGATTGTGGATGTTTTGATGGAATCGTAGATCATCACAATCTGTGTGTTATTATAATCATTGATAATTGATAACTGACAACTGAAAAAATGAATATTAAAACACCGCAATTCGAGTATGTTTTCTATTTTTTATTTCGGACTTATTTGCCGATTTATAGGCCGATGGCTGAACAACGTTGGGAAGAGCCGCTTTTGGATCCCTTGCTTTCTCAATCACCGGATGTCTTGAAAGGCGGTATACGCTTTGAAGAAGATAAACGTCTCTTTCGTCGTGATGTGCCGGCCGGTCAACCTTTGACTGAGTGGCGCGATTATTTAAACCAAAGTTGGTTGCAGATTGTTCAGGTGTATGCTGAGGCTTATGAGGATGAACAGAAAGCCGCTCAGTATTGCCAAGATGCTTTAGTCGGGGTGACTTTGTTGATTTTAGATAAAGGCGAGCCTTCTCAACAACATACCCTCACTATGCCTGTCGATGACAGTCAAATTGATCAGCTACAGTTTTCTCAACCGGATGCCTCTGAATTACCCCTTTTTAGCTTAAATATCAAAGACTTTCATCAAACCGCTGCCTGTTATCGTTTTCAACCGCTGACTTCCCAAGGGCGGGCTTGTTTAAAAAATCTATCGCTGTGTTTTGACTCCGAAAAATTACCCTATTTAGCGCCATTGCAAAATACGGAATCGGCCGCTAATCCGGCCTTTTTAGTCTCTTGTTTTTATTATGGTGAAACCGTTCCTGACGCTAATCCGTCTGCATGGCGAACGCCTGTGGAAAATATTTTGTTGGGAAAAGGCTTGTCTAAACATTCCTCATTATTATCTACCCTGTTTACCCGCATGATGATGGCGCAGTGGCAATTTATGCGAATCCATGAAGCGGCTAAAGATTTACGCAATCGCCTTCAAGAACGCAATCGCTATTATGCGGATTACGCACATCAAAGCAATGAAGCTCGGGCGCATTGTGCTAGAACACGCTTATTAGAACAACAATTACAAGACATGCACAGCTTCAATACGGAAGCTCAAATGGTGATTAGCCGTATTCAAGGCGCTTCACAAACCATAGAGATTAACGCTGATAATCTCGCCACACGTTTAGAACACATTCGCCAAGAAAGCCTACGAGTCAAGGGTGAACTCGACTTTCATGCCATAAAAGCGCAGAAAATACACTGGCCCGCAACCCATGAAGACTTTCCTTTATTAACCCCATTTAAACTCTTCATCAGAAAACTCGATGATCATCAAATCTATATTGAACAACAACTGAAATACCTGGCAGCCCTACGAGACAAATGGCAGCTCTACTTAGACAACAGAAAGACACAATCAGGGGAATATTTAAACACCTTAGTCACTATATTGATTTTCCTACTGGGCGGCGCGGCGGGGGGAGGTGTGACACTGAATGTGAACAAAGGTTTAGTGGGTTTAAACTTCGACGAAAAATACATCTATCTACTTTTATTCATTTTATTCGCACCCATTTTTTGGCGCATAGTGACTTGGATAGCCCGAATAACCTGTTGTATTTTTCATGGCACCGGCTTAAATCGCCTCATTTGTCGTCCGATCATGCAATGGATAACCTCGCTAGAAATTTTCAGTTGCTTTAAACGTCTCATCCTGAAAATCAAGAGGAATTGAATTATCAATGAACGTTCCATCTTAACACCTAACTGACTGACTTGGAGATAACAACTATGATAACTTTACGTGAATATATTCAAAACGAGATCAATACACTGCAACAACTCCTGAATGAAAACCAAGACGACGCGGCTTTGATAGAGGCCGTCAAAAAGCAATGGCCAGACAAAAATGCCGTCAGCCGCGCCTTAGTTTTCTCACTCCAAACCGAAATCAACCGTTTAGGCAGTGACAGCAGCAACGAACCCACAGGCACAGAACGAGAAAATGTGGCTACACCCAAATTTATAGATTCGTAGAGACGCGATGCTTCGCGTCTCTGCATTGCGTCTCTACCCGCAAAATGGAAAGAATGCCCACATCAATCCGAACAATTCACTAATCAGTAGAGACGTGATGCTGAGACGCGAAGCATCGCGTCTCTACGATCATGATAATCTGTATGTTATTATTTTCAATGATGAATACCTTAAAAGGATATACTGATGCAAATTACTGTTGAAGAACTCTCTTGTGATGTTGAAAAATTGCTTAATGCTATTCAATACGGTGATCCTATCTTCTTGATGTATCATGGCAAACCACAAGCGAAAATTGTTAAATTAACCTCAAAAACTAGCCCTAAACGGGATTTAAGCGAATCACCCCTGTTTGGCTTGTGGCAAGACAGAGAGGATTGTCAGGATGTAGAAGCTTATGTAGATGATTTAAGACGGGGGCGTTTTTCATGTTAGTTGATACAGATGTATTAGTTTGGTTTTTGCGTGGACATTTAAAGGCCGTTACACGTTTAAATGAAGTTCCAGAGATAAAACTTTCTACCATCTCCTATATGGAATTAGTTCAGGGCATGCGAAACAAGCAGGAATTACAAGCACTACGTAAAACCATCAAGACTTTCCAATGGGAAGTTCTTTTATTAAACAGCACGATATCACAAGATGCTATGAATTATGTAGAAACCTTTTTTCATAGCCATGCACTTCGCTTAGCAGACGCATTGATTGGAGCAACTGCTATACACCACGGATTGACTTTACTGACTGCCAATAATAAACACTATCAAATGATAAATGAACTCAATATAGAAATTTTCCGCCCGTAATTAGCGAGTGTAGGGCAGGTAACGGGTTTTTGTTGCCCACCATTTCCCTGATTAGCACAGCGGATCAGGGGATTGAACTGATGGATTGTGGGTGTTTTGATGGATTCGTGGAAACGCAATGCTGAGACGCGAAGCATCGCGTCTCTACAGGTACCCGATAAATTGAAAGCCTCCCCCTCATCAATCCGTTTATACCGTTAATCCGTTGTACTCTCATATCCAGTACAGCGGATCAGGGGATTGAACGGATGGATTGTGAGGCATTTGATAAATTAGACTTGTACCCGATAAATTGGAAGAATCCCCCTCATCAATCCGATCACTCCCCTGATCCGTTGTACTACCACACTCTACTCTCAGGATAATTGAAAAGATGCAAGACGACTCTCTCAAACAACGCGCCCAAACCATTGTTAATGACTTTTTTAACAACCGCCTCCAAGCTGACACTGAAGAATACGCCCTAGCGGTTCAAATTGCCCAAGAAATCGGCCCATCTGCTAAAAATCTACGCCTTAAACGCTGGCAACGACACGTCACCAATTTTGAGCAAACCTTACAAACCCAGCTCAACCAAGCCCAAACCGCGCCACAACGTTCCGCCTTACGTTTTGCTTGTTTATGGTTACAACAGCTTGCAGGCGATGTCGTGCTTCATTTTTTCAAGCTACCCACAGAAGAACTCGCCTATCAGGAACGCGGCATTGAACAAGCTAAAGCATTTTTAGCTCAAGGCGAAACGACCACGACAGTACGTGAGATGGTGCTTATTCTGTACGTCAACGCGGGTAATGCCTACAACAAACTGGGTAACTTGCCCAAAGCGATTGACACTTACCAACAAGGCATGTCCCATGCCCAAGCCTTTCTCAAAGACGGCGAAACGGACAGGGGGATGCGTGAACCGGTGCTTAGGCTGTACATCAACGCGGGTAATACCTACAGCGACCAGGGTAACTTGCCCAAAGCGATTGAGACTTACCAACAAGGCATGTCCCATGCCCAAGCCTTTCTCAAAGACGGCGAAACGCCCAGTGGGATGCGTGAACCGGTGCTTAAGCTGTACGTCAACGCGGGTGCTGTCTACAGCAACCAGGGTAACTGGCCCAAAGCGATTGAGACTTATCAACAAGCCCTGTCTCACGCCCAAGCCTTTCTCAAAGACGGCGAAATGGCCAGTGGGGTGCGTGAGCAGCTACTTAGGCTGTATGATACTCACTCAAGTAACTATGCGATCAGCGGACAAATCCAATCCGTTATTCCGCTATTACCAATGAAGGGAATATGGTCATGGGTAGCCTTAGCACAACTTGAAGCTAATCGCCGAAACACAATATTGTATAACTGGAAAAACAAGTTAAACATCTCTCCTAATTTCCCTGCTTTCACAACCGCTTTCCAAACCTTACTACGCCATCTCGTTTTAGACTGGCATAATCCAAATCGCCCACATCGTCATTTTCGCTTTATCTCTACCGAAACACTCTTGGCTATCAGTGAAAGTTTATATGCTTTAACGCAAGTCGAATCTCAGCGGCCTTTATATACCGCTTATCAACAGTTAGTCGATTTCGCGGAGTCGGACTGGATACAAACGGCTCAACAACAATACCGGCAACAACAACACTATCGGCAGCAATTAAACGTTTTAAATCCACAGCGTTGGTGGGATCGCTTTCTGCGTTGGGGATTACAACGAAAAATTCAGCATATTCAAAAACTTGATAAGCAACAAGAAACCGTCTTAACTCAAAACGAGTGGATATCGGCCGTGAAACAGGTTGATCAGACGTTGGTGAAATGGTTAAAGACGGCTATTCTTGATTTACTGCCCTTCGTTAAGGGGCGCAATGGCGAAATTGAGGGCTTGATGGATTTACCGGCCGTCGCTTTAGGTATGTTATTAGCCA
>JAYQWI020001039.1:0-2783 GCA_035871815.2 Candidatus Parabeggiatoa communis | reverse complement strand
TGGGTACTATGATGATTTAATAGCCACGCTTTTTGAGTAGAGTGTAACGGTTAGTGTAATACAACATTAAAATAAAGGTATTTACCGTTGTAGGGGCCAACCTGCCTGTTCGCCCAGGGGGTAACTTAATGGTATTGCACTCCATAAAATATTCATTTATTAATTAGACAGGAAATCAAAATGAAACGACAGTTTGGCTTAGTTTTTTTGGGTGGATTGCTATTGGCAAGTGCTATCAATGTTCAGGCCATTGAGCAAACCATTTGTTTTTCACAGGAATTTGTGGGCAGTCAATCAAAATTGTTTCCTAATGGCGTACCGATTGCCACATTGGGTGATGATGTCAATCTGTATGGTGGCAAATGTCAAGGGGCCAAACTGGCTGACATGAATAGAAAAGGTTGGCAACTCACGTTTGTGATCACTGGTTTGAAAGGCTCCTTTGGTATGGTTTTCGACAGAGTGAGGAAAGGGGGAAGATAAGTCACCTCACAACGTGTGTTCAGCATTTGTGTGAATATTAAAACAATTGGGTGGGCAAGATCAAATATATTGCCCATCTTGTTGAAATGGCATATTTATAAATTAATCAAGGAGTTATAATGGAAATTATAATTGGCATGATCATCAGTGGCATTATTGCCTTTTTTATCGCAACAGATGCAAATAGTCGGGGCATGAATGGTGTCGCTTGGGGTATTTTCACATTCCTAATCTGTATCATCACGCTGCCTTTATATTTAATCGTTAGGAAACCACATCAAGCTGAATAAGCAGTGAACCTTTTTCATCACAAGCCCCATTTTATTTTTAGAATGTTGATGCTTGTTTTATTATGTGGATTGGCCTATATTGAACACAATCCACTTGTACGATTGGAGGCCATACTGGGCTTGTCTCCATCGCCAATTGAACGCTTTTTTGGCCTAAAAAGTGTGTTGAGTGGTATGACAGAAGGCGTACATCAATTTGTCAAATTCGATATTATGGCTTCTATAAAGGCCAATGTCTTTGCCCCTTTAGTAATGCCTATTGTGACATACTATTGTTTGACATGGGAAGTGCCTAAAATTGACACAAAACAAAAAGAAAGGCTATTCTTTCTTGGATTTATCATTTTTTCTGTGATCGTCAATATTTTGAATTAAGGTTCATCGTATGCGATAAAAGCTTGATCTTGCTTCGGTGCAATTGGAGTGCAAAATTTATATTTGCTTCGGTGCAATTGGAGTGCAAAATTTATTTTGCGTCTTTTGGAGTGCAAAATTTATTTTGCTTCGGTGCAATTGGAATGCAAAATTTATTTTAATCTTATCTTTCAACAGCGGAAATTAAGAGAGGAAAATTTATGATAGTGAAAACAACCTTCAACTGGCTGACATGGCTAGTACTTCTTGCTGTGTCCAGTCTGTTGATACCCAACGCTTATGCCGGTAATGTTTTGAGTGCTGGCACAGAGCATGTTTGTGGTATAAAAGACGACAGCACCTTAATATGCTGGGGTGACAATCAATACAATCAGGCCGATCCGCCTGATGGGACGTTTACGCAAGTGAGTGCAGGAATGAATTTCAACTGCGCCCTCAAAACAGACGCTTCATTGGCGTGTTGGGGAAAAGATACTGCTGGTGAAACGTCTCCTCCACCTGGTCAGTTTATTCAAGTTGAAACTGGATATCAGCACGCCTGTGCGTTAGGCTATGATGGCGTACCGATTTGCTGGGGCAATAATAGTAGCAATCAAGTGGACTTCCTGCCCGGCCCTTTTCAACAACTCGCTTTAGGTGATCAGCACAGTTGCGGCTTAAAGATAGATGGTACGGTAGAGTGTTGGGGTAATAACAGTCATGGGCAATCCACTCCCCCCGCAGAGACTACTTTCTCATCAATTGTGGCAGGCTATAACACCACTTGTGGCATAAAAACTGATCATATTGCAATTTGCTGGGGAATTAGCAACAGGTCATACGGGTATTTAACTCAAATTGATTTTGGTCTGGCTTACAATAGTTTATGTGGCTTAAAGACAGATAATACACCCAGTTGTCCGTCAATGAGTGGCGTGCCGCATGATGAGTTTACTGATGTAACAATAGGTGCTTCTTTAAGTTCTTCTAACGATACATTTGCTTGTGGTATAAAAACAGATGGCTTGGCCGCTTGTTGGGGATATAATGCTTATTCTCAAGCAACGCCTCCAGATGATGTTGTTTTTATGCAATCAGCACAAGCATCAAAACCATCATATCCCTCAAAACCCCAACCCGGTAAAAGCGACACCGCTTCCTATAATTTATTCTTCACTGATCTCAAACCGCTCTACAATATCGGCGAAACCCTCGAAATAGACTTAGTAGAAAAGTTGCAAGTCAGCCGTTTTGAGCGCGTTGACTTATGGGTAGTCATTCAGATGCCGAAGGGTTCTTTGCTCTATGTGACACCTGTTCCCACAAACTTTTTAAGCCTTTCTCCACAGCCTTTTCAGGAATCTTTAGAATTTTCAGAAAAGACTACCCGTATTTTAACCTTTGAAGTGATACCTGGCTTGGGTGGGGAGTATAGCGTTTATGCCGCGTATGTCGTAGAAGGTAAAAATCCCATGACGGATAGTTTCTTGGTACTTAAATCGAATATAGCAAGCGTCAAAGTGGTATTAAATAATGAATGAGGTTCTGCCTTTGTGTTGAGTTTGTGAAATTGGAGTGCAAACTTTAGTTTGCGGAATTGGAGTGCAAACTTTAGTTTGCCAAATTGGAGTGCAAACTTTAGTTTGCAAAATCGGA
>JAYQWI020001038.1:0-4176 GCA_035871815.2 Candidatus Parabeggiatoa communis | reverse complement strand
CCGCCATCATTGACGACAATCACTTCATTAGGCCGTCTATCTTGTTCAAGCAAACTTTGTAAACTACGGGCGAGCAGGTGAGGCCGATCCTTAGTACGGACAATAACCGCAATACGCAGCGCGGTTGGAACGGTTTTATGACGACGGATTTGAGGTTCCGGTAAATGACGTGACATCGTTTAAATAGATTCCTTTATGTTGATGGTGAATTATTCTCTGTGGCACTCTGAAAACTTCGTTATTTCTGTGTTGAAATTGTAAACTATTTGCATCTTAACACCTATCAGTTTGTCACAAAATTTTTTTCAACACAGAGTACACAGAGTACCACAGAGTGCCACAGAGGATAATTCATTTAAAATTTAAAAAAAGCGCAAGGTAATTCCAAAAAATTAAAATACCCACACACAGAATTGGGCAACCCTACGGATTGCCCCCTACAACACATGTATGTAGGGGCAATCCCTTGTGGTTGCCCTTGGGTATATTATTTTTTGGGAGTTACCCAATTTATGACAATGCTAAGTATAAACGGTGTATAGACGCGAAGCATCGCGTTTCTACCTCATAACCCATCACTGAGCAAACACACCATGCTTCTTAACAATTATCAGTGAACATTTTAGCTTTCATCATCTGATTTTTGAAGTAAAACAATACAAAGATTTTCGGCAAATTCTGAAACTTGACGCACTCTACTGGGCTCTATTTGAGACAATAAATCAAAACCATGTCGTGTTTTGTGATATTTTCCCTTGGTTTTCGTGTGTCGGGTTGCGGCATCAAGCCCTTGATTGACATCATTTTTGGAAATTTTCTCAATATTGGTTTGTTTTGGTAAAGCATTTAGATTAAAACCTTGACCATAAAATTTGGCTAAGGTTGTTCGATCCGCTAAAAACCAAGATTCCATGCATTGAACCATTAAATGAGCATTCTCATCAGTTGCGGAGTCTGGGCAATCCCAATTATCTCTTATCTTTAAATGTGTCCACGCATTGCTCTCATCTGCAACGGGTGCTTCGCTATCGACTAATAGAATACAAAACACATCAGGATATTGAACCAATGCTGTGCAAAATCGGTTGTAAGCCTGCATTCGTGAACCACAAGCAATGATTTTGGGTTGGCAATCGCTTGGTAGGACTTTTTTAAAAAACTGACTAAAACCACGTCGGCATTTTGTCAAAGTCAAGTTTTGATCGCCTCCCCCTTCAACATAAATGTGAATTTTTACCACCGATTGCCTCCAATTTCACCACTACGCCAAAGTTGTCCTAATGAATATTCTTTCAACCAAACGCCTAATTCATTTTCATTTAACCGTTTTAAGTGGGTACCCATTTCAGTTCGTTCACAGACAATGATAGATTCGGGGCTATCAGTCAGTGCATCAACGATTACCTCGGAATGCGTTGTCACGATTAATTGGGTACGTGTTGCACAGCTTTGTAAAAGGCTGGCAATGGTTGGCAAAATATCAGGATGTAAACCCAATTCCGGTTCTTCAAGGCAAATTAATGATGGGGGGTTCGGATGACACAAAATCGTCAGTAAACAAAGATAGCGTAGTGTGCCATCAGAAAGGCGTGTCGCTGATATAGGTTGCCTAAGCCCTTTTTCGTGAAAAAAGACTTGAATCGTATTGCCTTCCGTTTTAGTCGTCATGTCTTCTATATCGTCATAAAATTCTTGCAAGTAGCTGAGCAATTGTCTTTTTGTTTCAGGATAATGTTGTAAGTTATTGATAACCAAGGCTAAGTTACTGGCATCTTCCAATAAAAAATCATTGGGTAAATCGGCTTTTTGGGGCAAACGCAAAGCGGCATAATGGCCTAAATGCCATTCTCTATAAAAACGGATTTGATTAAATTGCGTGGCAAGATGCGTTAATTCGGGATAAAGATCAGCGCCTCGCTGTTGAGAAAGAATAGATTGTTCTAGGCTAACATCTTGTCGTTGTAATTGGCGTTCCTTCCTGTGTTCTGAATCAATCTGTGTGTTTAAGATGGGATAACCCTTTTGATAAGCGTAATAGATCACAGGCTTTTGATTCGCATCCGTTATGCATTCATCCACTAATTCAAAACGATTACCCGTACAAGTCAATGAGATCAAATAGCGGAGTGTTTGGTTTGGGGCATGAGGATAAAACCATTGCGTCTCAATTGAGGCAATGGGTGAAGCACTCCCTTTCCAAAGCCATTCGCTGACACCCCCGCCTTCACGAATAGGCGCTAATAAATTATTGGGCGTTGCAGCCAGCAATGAAATAATTTCAATGAGGTTAGATTTACCAGAAGCATTGGGGCCTATCAAAACATTTAAGGCCTCCAAAGTTAAGGTTTCCATTTCAGTCGAATAAGACAATATGTTTTCAAGACGGATTGTCTTTAATAATTTGTTTTTATTCATTAATCAGTATCCTTTGAAAGACTCATTTTTCAAACCAAGAGACGCAAGAATTTCTTGCTATCATTCATTTTGATTATTTTTAAAGTTAATGGTGGGCTTTATAAAGACGTTACCCACCCTACATTGATGGCTTAGGGATAGAAGGCTGATTTGACTGATTTTCTGATAAGTGTCTTTATAGATTGGTAGCCGCAATTAATTCTTCGACTTCAAAGCATTTTTGGCTTGCTATTCATCAATCTGGTTTTCAGTAGAGGCTTTTGGGAATAAATGTATCGGGCAATGACGTGCCATATACACAAAATCTTGATCAAGTGTAAATAACGGGGCCTTTTGCACAATTGCCATTGCGGCGATTAAACAATCCGTTGCAGAAGTCGCAACACCGTGACGACGACAGATATTCGCTATTTTTGCCGCTTCAAGATGATGTTGTTGAGTCGCTAAAATGATTGGAAAACTGTTCGCTAATTTTTTCAGTTTTTGAAATTGCGCTTTTAAACCAGAGAGGAATTCTTGAAGTACAATACCCGGAATAGCAAGGGGTTCATTATCAGCAATTTTCCAACAGAATGACTTCATAAGGTTTTACCCTATCTTCACGATATTTTCTGCGATAGCTCACTGACAAAACGGGCGTATCTAAAAAAATCAGTTGACTCCTTCGATCCATTTCTGCCAAAAAATCGGGTTCAAAATCAATGGTGCCAAAATTTTGAATCTCTTCAATGCGCTTGCGCCAGCGAATGTATTCTTTAAGTGCCTCATTGAGCGTTTCTTGTTCAGTTTGATGGCCACCCAGTTGTTTAGCCTGTTCAAGTAAATCAGAATCGAACGGTTGTGTATTGAGCGTTCTCATTGTTTTTCTCCTATATGTGTATAATGAAAAAATTTACAAAAATTGCTCTTATTGAGATCAAAGCATCTCGTAATAATAAGAATTTATCTCTACATCTTTGATTTTTATTAAAAATTTTGGCTTTTGATAAAGCTTCAACTTTTTGTCTCTCCAAATTTTTACCTTTTAACTTCTCATCGATATCCATACTTCTAAAACATCTTATTAGTCTAAGCACTTTTCTTAAAAATCGCCAATCCCTTATAAGTACTGAACCACAAATAAACAGGTATTTTACCGCAAAGAGACGCTTCGCGATCGCGTCGGAACGAAACCGCGAATTGTTTCGACGCGATGCTTCGCGTCTCTAGCCCACCCTATCAGTTATCAGTTATCAGTTATCAGTTGCGTTAATCAACCGTAAAAAAAATAGAACCCTGATTTAACTGATTCTCATGACGGCGCTGATTTAATCTTTGCGCCGAAGCGCCTTGGCGTGAGATAAAATCTCACGCTTCGCGCTTCGCGCTAAGAACTATAGGCCTCAAAAAAAATCGCGGCCCGCGCAGGGCGCGGGCCGAAAAACCTAACCTTAAATCTAACCTTAAAAAATAACACTTTAGCAAACGATAGCCTTTCAAAAGTGAAAAAGATAAAAGACTAAAAGAGTAAAGTGCTAAAAATCAAGAGGTTACAGTGCTAAGTCCGCGCAACCACGAAAACCCCTGTCCCCGTTGAGGAAGTCCGACGAGTTCCTGCCACGAACCGCAGCACGACAGACCTCCGGGTCGAGGCTGAACGAGCCGCCACGAAGCAGACGTGCATTTTTACCCTGTTTTTCCCAAATACGGCCATCAGTTGGTGCTTTTTCATAATTATCATGCCAAGGATCGGCACACCATTCCCAAACGTTGCCTACGGTG
>JAYQWI020001037.1:0-4816 GCA_035871815.2 Candidatus Parabeggiatoa communis | reverse complement strand
AAAGATGGGCGACGCGCTTTGATTGAGATTATCGGCTTTTGGCATCCCCACTATTTGCAACGCAAATTGCAAAAAGTGCGCCAAGCCGGACGCAAGGATTTGATTTTATTAGTTTATAGCAGTGCGAATGTCGCAGAAGGCGTGTTTGAAGACATTTCGGCTGGCGAAGTGCTGACTTTTACGAAAAAACCCGTTTTAAAAGAGGTATTAGCAGCCGTCGAAAGATGCGCGGTGAAAAAATAGTCACTTTAGTTAGGGGGCAGCTAGGGATGAAACTGGTTTCGCTTTCGCGATTGATATCCATATCAACGCTAAAGACGCTAAAGACGCTATCTATCAAGAGAAATCGAAATCCTTGCGTCGTTTGCGCCTCTTGCGTTATTTTTCCGTATTAATACCTGTCAATAGACTATTAACAACGTACTAGGCTATCACAAACTTTAAATGTCATTCGCTGTACTGAATCATTACATAATATGAAAATAAAATGGTTTTTAATACTCGCCCCGACTCTGTTAAGTTTGGCGCTCATCCAATCCTATTTTTGGGTACCAACCTACGAGAGTCAAAGTAAGGGCAATCCTGAAAGAGTCCGCAAATTTATTGAAGCGTCTATTGGCGATGCGAAAATTTTGAACCCTGTCCTCCATTCGGATTCGGCCAGTGGTAGAATCGTAGATATGGTGTTTGAAGGTTTGCTGGATCACGATGAGAATTTGAATCTACGCGGTCGTCTTGCTGAAGACTGGACAATTACTGAAAAAGCCTATTTGATCGTGAATACTGAGGCCCATTTTCCAGATGGCACGCCTATCACCGCGAATACGATGCTAACTCGGATTAAAACAGCTATTGAAAAGGGCAGCTTAGTCAAGTTCAAACCCTTAGTGGAAGACATCACCCTACTGCCTCCAGAACAACGCATTGAGGAACAAGCTATACCCGGAAAGGAGGGCAAGCCCGTTTCTATTCAAGTCAAGCTTCACATACCAGAACGCATACAGTTTTCCCTGCGGCGCGTTGATCAACATTTCTTTAAGCAACTCGAACCGATTATCGGTAGCGATTACGAAAAAAAGGCACCACTTGATAAATGGATTGAAATATTGGATGCCGAACATGCGGAACAACGAAACGCACTTCGTCCTAAGTTTGCAGAATGGTTACCTCTCTTTGAACATCAACCGATTATTCTCTTTCACCTGCGAAAGGGTGTACGTTTCCATGATGGGCATGAATTTGATGCGGGTGATGTCAAGTTTACTTACGAAGCCCTGATGAATCCTAAAAACCTCTCCCCACGCTCTTCAGATTTTGAACCGATTAAAACGGTCGAGATTGTGGATCGTTATACTGTGCGCGTCATCTACAAACGCTTGTTTTCTCCCGCTATCAACGCTTGGTCGATGGGGATTTTGCCAGAGCATTTACTGAACGAAGCCGCATTACAAGAAGAAATGAATCAGCGTGGGCTTTCAAGCAAAGCGCAAGCCAACTTTGGTATGCGTGATAGCCGATTTAATCGTCATCCCATAGGTGTTGGCGCATTTCGCTTCGTAGAATGGCAAAGCGATGAATTTGTTCACTTAGTTCGCAATGACGACTATTGGGAAGAGCCGCCCCAGTACAAAGAATATTATTATCGCGTGATTCCAGATGCCATCACTCAAGAAGTTGAATTTCGCACTGGTGCTATTGATACCTACGCCCCTCAACCGCATCAAGTAGCCCGTTATAAAAAAGATGATCATTATCAGTCATTTTCTAGTCTCAGCTTCGCTTATACTTATATTGGGTATAATCATCGACGGCCACTTTTTTCTGATAAACGTGTACGGCGGGCACTTGGCTTGGCTATCAACGTGAAGGAAATTATTCAGTATATTCTCTATGGGGAAGGTGAACAGATTACCGGGCCTTATCCCAAAAATACCCAGTGGTATGATCACACAATAGCCCCCCTGTCTTATAATCCAAAGGAAGCCCAGCGTATTCTGAAAGAACTGGGTTGGGAAAAAAACGCCGATGGCTGGCTAGAAAAGGAGGGGAAAATTTTTGAATTTAACCTGATTACCAATAATGGCAATTTGCAACGTAAGGCCATTATGACGATTGCCCAGAATGGTTGGCATAAGCTGGGTATCAAATGTAATACGCAAGTCTTTGAATGGGCAGTCTTTCTCAAAGACTTTGTGAATCCGGCTGAATTTGATGCCCTGATTTTAGGGTGGAGCATGGGTATCGATCCCGATCTCTTCCAGATATGGCATTCAAGCCAATCAGGCCCTGTACAACTCAACTTTGTTGGCTACAATAATCCAGAGGCTGATAAACTGATTGTGCAAATTCGCAGAGAATACGATTTTAACGTTCAGCGAAAATTGACTCACCAACTGCACCGCATTCTTGCTGACGATCAGCCTTATACCTTTCTTTATGCCCCTTTGAGTAATTTGGTGCTGGATAAAAAGATTGTGATGATTGAGCCTGATGGCAGTTACTCAAAAATTAAACCGACGAAAAGTGGTAGTGTCTTTTTCTACTTTAAGCAGTGGCGAAAGCTGGAATTTACGCCAGAATTTTAAGTTGCAAAGTGAGATAGAACACTGATTAGACTGATGATGGCCTGATTAACACTGATTAAAAAATCAGCATTTCACGCTAAAATTTAGCGTGAAATATCAGCCTTCTATCACAACTGATAACTGATAACTGAAAACTGATAACTGAATATGTGGTCTTACATTCTTCGTAATTTATTACAACGTTGTGTATTGTTGTTTATTGTTTCCGTGATCGCGCATTCGATAGTCCATCTTGCGCCTGGGGAACCAAGCGAGGTTGATCCCTCTAATCCTCGTATGCAGCCTGAAGATATTGCTAAAATCCGGGCCGCTTTTCACCTAGATGATCCGCTCCATCAACAGTATTTATATTGGATGCGGGATCTTTTAACGGGAGAATTAAAATCCTTTAAAGATAGTCAGCCCGTGTTGCCCAAAATTTGGGATCGTTTTATGAATTCACTCCCCTTATTTATTCTGGCCACGCTCATTGTCTGGACGCTGGCGTTTCCAACGGGTATTCATGCCGCAGTTAGACGAGGATCATTTTATGATCGGGGTTCAACCTTTATTGCTTACGCCCTGATTTCGATACCCGGCTTTTTTCTATCGTATTTGATGATTCTATGGGTAGTGGATATGTTTGGCGTACCCGTAATTGGGATGCGCACATTTGGAATGGAAGACGCGACTCCGCTTTTTCAAAGCATGGATCGAATCTGGCATCTCGTGATTCCCTCCCTGATGTCGGCCCTTGCCGGCATTGCCGTACTCTCGCGCTATGTGCGTTCCCAAATGTTAGAAGTCATCGGTCAAGATTACGTGCGAACCGCACGCGCCAAAGGGCTTGACGAAGACACCGTGATTTATCGCCACGCGCTGAGTAATGCCCTTTTGCCTTTTGTCACCTTGTTTGGATTCTTACTACCCGGTTTAATTGGCGGTTCCGTTATTTTTGAATATATTTTTGCTTGGCCCGGATTAGGGCGATTAGGTTACGAAGCCATTTTGTCTCGTGATTTTCCCGTCATTTTAACCATCAATTTTATTGCCGCGGCCTTAACACTGGTAGGGACTTTTTTATCTGATCTGCTTTACGCCGTGGTTGATCCGCGCATTCGGTTAGAATAGATTTGTAGGGGTAATCCCTTGTGGTTGCCCTTTAATCCTTGTGATTGCCATTTATCGCTTTGAAAAAGGCAGATTGAGGAAATTGGGTATCACTTTTGAAGTGTGTTGCTGGTATTGCTCATACACTTCACCGAAATCCGTTACCATATTCTTCTCCTCAAAATGGATACCAATGAAAATATAAACGGTGAAACCTATTGCCAAAATCAAGTGCCCCACGCTCATGGTAGGTGTTGCCCAAAGCCCAATGATCGTGCCCAACATAATCGGATGTCGAATAGATTTGTAGATGGAAACCACCTGAAAGGGTAGAGCGGTATAGGGCTTGTCATGCCAATATAAATAAACCTGTCGTAACCCAATCAAATCGAATGGATTAATCAAGGAAGTCGCAAAAAATGAAAATAACCAACCAAACCAAAACAAGCCGAATAACGTCCAATAGCCGATAGGATTTTCGACATGCCAAATCACAGCAGGTAACGGCTGCCATTGCCAAATGAGCAAGATTAACGCTAGACTGGATATAAAGACATAAGTACTCCGTTCCAGAATACTCGGAACGATTTTCAGCCACCCTTGTTTAAATTGAGGCCTAGCCATCACAGAATGTTGGAGGCCAAAGAGACTTATTAACACCAAATTAACGAAAAGTGCTTGAGCAAAAGATATTTCAGTGCCCAAATCAATCCATTTGGGTTCAAACAAAGGACTCATAAATACAATAAAGTAGATCAAGGTTGCGTTAAACAACAAGAAACAAAATACGCCATACAAAAAAGCTAAGCCTTTTTTCATTAGACACACCTTATAAAAGTTTGTAGTCGCGATCTATCAAGAAAAATAATAACGTTAAAAACCCTAAAGAGGTTATGTAAAAAGATAAATCTTGCGTCTGTCTCTTGCGTCTTTAGCGTCTTTAGCGTTTATTTCTTATCTCAGCGAAAGCGAAATGAGTTACATCTGATTAAACTAAGGAAGTTCCAAAAAAATAAATCCCAAAAGGCAATTCAAGCCGGTTTGTTTAATTTCTCTCATTCTCTGCGGCTCTGCGGCTCTGCGTGAGCCGACAGTTTGTTACAAATAATTTGTGTGCATAGAGTAGCCCTGCGGGATAATTT
>JAYQWI020001036.1:0-7151 GCA_035871815.2 Candidatus Parabeggiatoa communis | reverse complement strand
ATTTTGCAAACGGTGTTGACTGATTGTTCAACTTTAATGCGTGACTTTTCCCTCTTCACGTCTTCGGAAATCCATCAGCTCCAAACCTGGAATCAAAGCCAAACAGATTATCAGCGAGAGGTGACTATCGTCACGTTGTTTGAACAGCAAGTTGCTCAAACACCAGATCATATCGCAATCGTGTTTGAAGGGGAGCAACTGAGTTATCGACTACTCAATGAAAAAGCCAACCAACTGGCACATCATTTGTTAGCGCATCCGGCACTCAAAGCAGTACACAACCCCCTTATCGCGATTTGTGTTGAACGTTCGCCGGAAATGGTGATTGGGCTTTTAGGGATTCTCAAAGCTGGTGGGGCTTACATACCGATTGATCCGAGTTATCCCGCAGAGCGGATTGCGTATATGCTGAATGACAGTGCGGCACCCGTGGTGTTGACGCATAGCCAATTAAAAACCCAATTGCCTGACACAGAAGCGGCGCTAGTCAATTTAGACGAAATCGACTCAGTCTCCACAGTGCCAGAGAATCCTGACTTACAAAGCCAACCAGATGATTTGGCTTATGTGATTTATACTTCTGGGTCAACGGGTCAACCCAAAGGTACGGCTATTTACCATCGTGGATTAGCGAATTTACTGAATTGGTATTGCAAAACCATTACGCTTTCAGCTAGCGATAAGACTTTAATTATCAGTGCGTTGGGATTTGATCTGACCCAAAAGAATTTATTAGCCCCACTGAGTGTCGGAGCCAGCATTTATCTGCCTCATTTTATCGAATATGAGCCCGTTCAGGTCGTTGAGCTGATTGCACAAGCCGGTATTACTTGGATTAACTGCGCGCCCAGTGCCTTTTATCCGTTGTTGGAAACAAGCCGTGGATTAGATTGGCGGCCACTTTCTTCTTTACGTTGGGTCATCTTAGGCGGTGAACCGATTCAGTTGAAGCTACTTCAAGATTGGCTCAATCATGAGAAAAGCAAGACTATTTTAATGAATAGCTATGGGCCAACTGAATGCACCGATGTCAGTTCAGCTTATGTCGTGGAAAACAGACCGGCGGATACGGTGCCGATTGGTCAACCCATCGCTAACACCCGTATTTACATCCTTGATAAGCGACAGCAGCCACTGCCGCAAGGCCTCCCCGGTGAATTATGTATTGCTGGCGACGGTTTGTCCCAGGGTTACCTCAACCGGCCTGAATTGACAGCCGAGAAATTTATCGAAGTCGAATTATTCGGCACAAAAGAACGTCTCTATAAAACCGGCGATTTAGCACGCTGGTTACCCGATGGTCAATTAGACTATATCGGACGTATCGACAACCAAATCAAAATCCGGGGTTTCCGCATCGAACTGGGTGAAATCGAAGCCGTTTTATCACAACATGACAGGGTCAAAGACGTTGCTGTGATTAGGCATGAAACGGATAATAATACCTGCTTAGTCGCCTATCTGATCGTGAATAGTCAGCCATTCACAGTTATCAGTTATCAGTTATCAGTTATCCCGGATAAGGCTTCGCTAATAACTGAACTACGTGATTGGCTCAAAACCCGCCTACCTGATTACATGGTGCCCGCGCATGTCCTCATACTCGACGAGTTGCCCTTAACGCCCAACGGCAAAATCGACCGCAAAACCTTAGAAAAACGGGCGGCAGAAGACAATCTTCGCATAGAAACCGTCCGCTTTGTTGCGCCCCGCACGGCTGAAGAAGAACGGCTTGCCAACATTTGGGCTGATGTTTTAGACCTTGAACGTGTTAGCATTCACGACAACTTCTTTGAACTGGGTGGGCATTCATTGTTAGCAACCAAAGTGATCTCGCGGATTCGTGATAGCTTTAGTGTTGAACTCTCCCTACGTCTCCTATTTGAAAAACCCAAACTGGCCGTTTTAGCAGAAACCCTCAAAACCCTGAAAGGCAGGGAGCAACTCCCAACGATCACGATTCAACCCAGCGACGAATCAAAAGTCTTGTCTTTCGGACAACAATGGTTTTGGTTATTGAGTCAATACGATAGTCAAAATCAGGCCCACAATATGTTCTATGGTTGGCAATTGTCCGGTACATTACAGATCGATATCCTACGCCACGTTGCCTGTGATCTGGTTGAACAGCATCAAAGCTTACGCTTATACTTTCCTGAAATTGAGGGACAGGTGACTGTTCAAGAATTGCCCGATTACGATCCACTCACTATCAACGACTTAAGCGACTTAACGACAACACACGCTGAACAACAACTCAAGATCGAAGTTCAGCAACAATTCCAACACCGCTTCGACTTAAAAACCGGCCCATTATTCAAACTGCATTTGGTTAAATTGGCAGAACGGCAACACCTGCTGTTCATGACCGTTCACCATATCATCTTTGATGGTTGGTCATCAGGTATTTTATTGGCCGAATTTCAACAACGCTACACCGCTTATTACCAACAACAAGCACGACACTGGCCCGCTCCCGAAATTCAATACACTGACTTTGCCGCGTGGCAACGGGCTTGTTTGCAAGATGACCTTTTGAACAATCAGTTAAATTATTGGCTGAACCAATTACAAGATGCGCCCGAACGCCTAAAACTGCCCACAGACTATCCACGCCCTGAAATCCAGCAGAATCAAGGCGGTATCGTGAATTTCCAGGTGCCTAAAGCGCAGCTTGAGCCACTCAACCGACTCGCCCACCAACATCACTGTTCCTTACAAATGGTGTTATTCAGCACTTTCGTCCTACTGCTACACCGCTACAGCGGTCAGAATGATATTTGTGTCGGTGTTCCCCGCGTGATGCGCCACCAACGTCAAACCGAAAACATGATCGGCCTGTTTTTGAACCTGCTGGTACTGCGTGCCCAAGTGTCACCCCAAGCCCGTTTTACCGACTTGCTCCAACAGGTGCGTCAGCAAGCCTTGGATGCCTACGCGCATCAAGATATACCCTTTGAATATTTGATCAATCAGTTACAGCCTCAGCGCAGTACCGCGTATAACCCCTACTTCCAAGTGATGTTCAATCTCATCAATGTGCCTGCTAACCCTGAATTGAGCTTGCCAGAACTAGACATGCGGCCTTGGTCAGCCGGAGAAAATGAACACGCGACCTCTAACTTGGATATCGTGTTGACTTTGGTAGAAAGTACAGCCGGTTTAGCCGGTTCTATCCTGTTTGACAAGGCCCTATTCAAATCTGAAACTATCGAATACTGGCGCGAAGGCTTCCTGCATCTGCTCGAACAAGTTGTACAACAAAGCGATGCCCCCCTGAGCCAATTTATCTTAAATCATCAAGCCACACCGCGTTATCCACTCACCTCCTCTCAACGCGAAATTTGGTTTGACCAGATGTTGCACGAGGAAATACCGCTATACAACATTGGGGGTCGTGTCCATATACCGGGGCCTGTTGATCTACAATGCTTCAAACAAGCGGTGATTCTGTTGGTGCAAAAACACGACACATTGCGCACGCTATTGGTCAACGAACGCGATGAAGACGGCATACCGCTACAGACGTATGCCGAATCGCTCAACGTCGATGTCCCGGTACACGATTTTGCCAATGCTGAAAATCCTGAGCAAGCCGCGCTGGCATGGATGCAGACACGCTTTAAAGAACCGTTTGCACTGATTGAACAACCGCTGTTTCGTTATGACTTAGTCAAAATCAGCGAGGACTCATACTATTGGTTACTGCAATACCACCATTTAATGACCGATGGCTGGGGAGTGGCATTACTCAATCGTTCGCTTGCTGAGATTTACACGCGACTCGTGAACGGAGAAAACCCCAACCTCAATAGTCCCTCGTATGTTGGATTCATTGACAATGATCGGGATTACATTGAATCGGCCTTATTTGAAACACAACGGCAATATTGGTTAGAAAAATATCCCGCTGTGCCTGAACCACTGTTAACGCCCCGTTATCGGGCACAATTCAACCGTGATTTGGTTGAAAGTGATTCTGAAGCTTTGTATTTATCGCGTGAATTTTATCAGCAACTCAATACGTTAGCCAAACAATGCCAAGCGACGCTGTTTCACGTTTTACTGGGTGCGTTGTACACCTATTTTACCCGTACCGCACAACGTGATGACTTTGCGATTGGATTACCGGTACTCAATCGCCCTAAAGCACAATTCAAACAAACCGCCGGCCTATTCACCGGTGTCAGTCCAACTTGGTTTAAATGCGGTCAAGACTTGAGTTTTGCTGAATTACTAGGGCAAATTCAAAAAACGCTAAAAGCCAACTACCGTCATCAACGTTTTCCCATCAGCGAAGTCAATCGGGCGGCTGGCATAGAACATAACCGTTCTCAGCTTTTCGACATTAACTTATCGTATGAAAATCACGATTACGATGCCGAATTTGAGCATATCAATAGCCATTTCACCGCGATGTTGCACGACTGGGAACAAGTACCGCTGATGATTTTTGTGCGAGATTTTCATGCCCAAGCAGAGGTCAAATTTGATTTTGTGTATAACTTGGCTTATTTCACCAAGGCTGACATTCAAGCTTTACAAAACCGTTTTGTACTCATCTTGCAAGCCGCATTGGCTGAACCCACTAAGCTCATTCGTGATTTACCGCTCTTGACTGAGCAAGACATTCAACAACTACAAACTTGGAATCGAACTGAAACGGATTATCCGAAAGATTTGACGATTGTCGCGTTGTTTGAACGGCAAGTTGCCCAAACGCCAGATAATATTGCCGTCGTGTTTGAACAGGCACAACTGAGTTATCGGCAACTCAACGAAAAAGCCAATCAACTCGCACATAAGCTGTTAGCGCATCCGGCACTCAAAGACACACACAACCCGCTGATAGCCATTTGTGTTGAACGTTCCTTAGAGATGCTGATCGGTTTATTGGGTATTCTTAAAGCGGGCGGTGCGTATGTCCCAATAGACCCTAACTATCCTGCCGAACGCATCGCCTACATGCTGAATGACAGTGCTGCACCAGTGCTGTTGACACAAGGCAAATTGCAAGCCCAATTGCCTGAAACAGAATCAGCAGTGGTTTATTTAGATGAGACCCACTTTGCCTCCCAAGCTCAATACAACCCCCGTTTACAAAGCCAACCCAATGACTTGGCCTATGTCATTTATACTTCAGGCTCGACGGGCCAGCCCAAAGGGGTAATGATTAAGCACTGTTCTATCAGCCGTTTTACTCAGATAAGTGCGGAAACATTGTATGGAATCTCCGCTCAGGATAAAATATTGCAATTTGCCTCTTTTAGTTTTGATGCCGCTGCGGAAGAAATTTATCCGGCCTTAACTAAAGGGGCAACATTGGTATTACGCACACCAGAGATGCTGAATACGACGGAAACTTTTCTCAATATCTGTGCAGCACAGCGGATAACCATTTTAGATTTGCCTACCGCCTATTGGCAACAATTATTGAATGAAGACACTATTGAGCAACTTTGGCCCGACACTATCAGATTGCTCATTATCGGTGGAGAAGCTACAACCCAATCGGCAACTGAACATTGGCACAAAAAATTATCCCAGCGTACCCGCCTGATAAATACTTATGGTCCCACTGAAACCACTGTTGTTGTCACGACATTTACCTTTACCGGAAACAGTCAGCCTTTGCCCATCGGCAAGCCGATCCCAGATACGCGAATCTATCTCTTAGATGCGCGTCATCAAATTCAACCTATCGGCATCCCCGGGGAACTTTGTGTTGCTGGAATGGGATTGGCCCACGGCTACCTCAACCGCCCCGAACTCACAGCCGAAAAATTCATTGAAGTCGAACTTTTCGGTCAAACCGAACGCATTTATAAAACCGGCGACTTAGCGCGATGGCTACCCGATGGCAACCTTGAATTCCTCGGTCGCCTAGACAATCAAGTGAAACTGCGTGGCTTCCGCATCGAATTGGGCGAAATCGAAGCCATATTAACCCAACACGAACATATTAAAGAAGCAGTGGTGACGTTATATGAGGGCGATAGCAATAAAATGCTTGCTGCTTACGTGACAATGGCTCATGAAAAATTAGCAATTGAAAATGAACAATTATCTTTTGAGCTGCGTGATTATCTCAAAAACCGTCTGCCCAATTACATGGTACCAGCCAATTTTATGGCATTGGACAAACTCCCTTTGACCATTAATGGCAAAATTGACCGTCAAGCTTTACCTGAAGCGAGTATTCAACATCACAATGAATTTGAAGCACCACGCAATCTCGTAGAAAACCAACTCGCATCCATTTGGAAGACTGTCTTAAACCAAGATGATCTTAGTATTCATGACAACTTTTTCAGTTTAGGCGGTGATTCGATTTTAAGTATTCAAATTGTCGCGCAAGCACGTCAAATAGGTATCGCATTTACCCCACGCACCTTATTTGAACATCAAACCATTGCAGAATTAGCCAGAGCCACTGGTACGACAGTCAATATCGAAGCAGAGCAAGGCTTGGTAATGGGGGAAGTCCCGTTAACGCCTATTCAACAATGGTTTTTCAAGACGGATTTTCCTGAATACTGGCATTACAATCAATCCGTGCTGTTGCAAACCTCAGCGGATTTATCAGTTGATGCGTTGCAACTGGCATTGAGAGCCGCCTTGACGCACCATGATGCGTTGCGTTTACGTTATGTGCCAATGGACGGCACTTGGCAACAGCGATTGACGGAAAGCTCAGAAACTTTGCCCTTTTCCATTGAAGACTTAAGTCATCACGCGGATATCGACCTGGCCCTGTTACAGCGTACCGAGTATTACCAAACCAGCCTCAATCTGTCAGAGGGCCCTTTAACGCGACTGGTACTGTTTAAGCTTCCTGATGCCGTGCGGCTCTTTTGGTGCATTCACCATTTGGTCGTCGATGGTGTGTCTTGGCGCATTTTGCTTGAAGACTTATCAACGGCTTACCAACAAGCTTTGGCGGGTCAAGGCATTAAATTGCCTAAAAAAACCAGCAGTTTCAAAGCTTGGGCACAGCGTTTAAGCCACTATGCACAATCTAAAACGGTGCAACAAGAACTATCCTACTGGCAAAATCTGCCAAGGCATCCGTTACCAGTGGACAAGCCCAATGGGCAAAATCGTTTAGAATACACCCAGCATTACCGTATTGAATTTGATGCTGACACCAC
>JAYQWI020001035.1:0-2274 GCA_035871815.2 Candidatus Parabeggiatoa communis | reverse complement strand
ATTTTTACTCAAAGCCGACAAATAACTTTGCAAGTCTTCTAAACTGCTTGGGCTGGCTGGGCAAGCCAAATTATTCAATCGGAAGCCATACCAGCAAGTAACGCCATTAGGTGGGCATTTGCCTTTCTTGTAGCCCTGTTTTCGCAATTGCATCCCCACCCATTGAATCGTCCGAGCCAAACATTTGTTCTGCAAACACCAGCTTTGATAAACCAGATAAATATCTCTTGCTCTTTCCTTATTAGTTGGTTCAGGAATAAAGCAATCGTTGATAAACTTCGCAAAGTCAATCTGTTCAACTTTTCCTTTTAATGGTTGATTGGGAAGTGAGTATTGGCCAGTTTTGCGGATGCTGGGAAGGACTTCGTGAGTTACCCAACGCCGAACTTGTTTGGCTTGGGGTTTTTGTGACATAAGTATGAGCGTATACAAACCAAACTCATTAACACAAACCATTTTTTGTTTTCCACCAAGGGTGTCCACGAGCATGGACATCCTTTCATCGTCATCCAATTTTGCAATAGCGTCACGATATTTACTGATTTCAACAACCTTACATACATCCTTAGCAACAAACCAAGGTTCACCTTTTTCATCAAACAAAGTGCGTATCTCATTACCATCAAATTTGAATGGCAGTAACTTACTCGGCTCTTCGGTCTGGAAAGTTTGTTGTTTGGCTTCTTTAACAGCCGTTTGAAAATCAACATTAAACCATTCACCTTCTTGCCTATATTCAGCAAAATGTTTATGGAGATGACGCTCAATTGCTTGGGCATTTAAGCACAGTGGGGATAGATATTGTTTAACAACTGAGGTGCCAGTCGCTTTAGCAATTTCAGCGATACGTCTTTTCGGGCAGGAACTACGCCCTATCTTAATTAGACCGCATTTAGATTTAACGATATACAAATGTGATAACATTAGTTTGCTCCGATTAAGGAAGCAAGTCACCATGCTATAATGATTGCAGGGCAAGACTAGCTAGTGTGATAGTTGATTGTCTAGGCTTGGGGTTGTCGAAAATACTACCCTAAGCTGCTTACTATTTAACCAAAAAAATATATCGTTTGCAACAAATTAGGGATTATCATGTTAAAAAAATTATTTCTATTATTGTTAATTTTAATTTGCAATCCTTTAAACGCCGAAGTAACCCTAGACGGCACCCTCAGCTCTAGTGGTGCATTACCCGGCCCTGACTATCTAATCGGTGCTGATTTAGGCCAACAACACGGCGGCAATCTTTTCCATAGCTTTCAAGACTTTAACTTGAATAGCTTAGAATCTGCGACGTTTTCTGGGCCAAACAACGTGCAGAATATCCTCAGTCGCGTCACGGGTGGCAATCCCTCCAATATTGATGGGCTACTTCGTTCGACAATTCCCAATGCTGATTTCTATTTCCTAAATCCTAATGGAATAATGTTTGGGCCTAATGCTCAATTGGATGTGCAAGGTTCTTTTCATGCCAGCACTGCTGATTATTTGCGGTTGGGAGACAATGGGCGGTTTGACGCTCGAAACCCAAGTGATAGTTTATTGACTGTTGCGCCGATTGCAAGTTTTGGTTTTTTGACTGATTCTCCAGCTTCTATTACCACACAAGACAGTAAATTATCTGTGCCTTATGGACAAACCTTATCGTTAATTGGTGGAGATTTGAGTTTGAACGGTAATTCACCAGTGATATTTAATGAAGGGAATTTTATGGCCATATCTGCTCGTTCAATTCTTTCAGCACAAGGTGGACAAATCAATCTAGCAAGTGCTGCATCCAGAGGTGAAATTATTCCTAGCGAATTGGGATTAGAATTAAATGCTGAAGGTGGGCAAATTAGCATGGACAAAACCTTGATTGAAACCAGTGGTGCGGGTAGTGGTGCTGTATTTATTCGCGGGGGACAATTGGTGATGCGTGATGCTATGATTCAAGCTAATAAAATGGCTGACCAAAATGGTAAAGGAATTGATCTAAAATTAACCGAATCTATCAATATTAGTGGAGAGCTTCAAGCAATACTAAATAAAAGCTTTGGTAGTGGTGATGCCGGTAATGTTGTCATGGCAACTCCATATTTGGAAATCTTTGGCAGTCATATTGCAACTACCAGCTTTGCCCAAGGCAATGGCGGAGATATTGACATTGATAGCAAACGAATAAGAATTACTGACGGCGGTATTGGATGTGGTGCGTTTGGAAGCGGACAATGCGGTGATTTTAACATCAAAGCCACCGACTCTATATCTCTTTTAGGTGCGAGTAAAGGCAGA
>JAYQWI020001034.1:0-6580 GCA_035871815.2 Candidatus Parabeggiatoa communis | reverse complement strand
CGTCGAAATATAGAAGTTCTGAAAAGTTTCAAGATGCCAAATTTTATAAAGCCTGTTTACCAAAAAGTCTGAAAAACTATCCAGTACCAAAAACAGTCTTTTTTAATTGTGGTGATAGGGCTAATGTAATTAAAGCTTATGTCAAGCTTAAAGAATTACATGCAGAAAATCAAAATGATAGCTATCTTGATATCAATAAACTATTTGTAATCATAGATTTGGATATTCAAAAAGCAAAAATAGATAATTATAGATTTGAAAATACAGAAGAAATTTTTAATGATTTATACAACGAGCTAGAAATAAATTCTAACAAAATAGATAGTCATACAATATTTACTACCGGCTTAATTCATAAAGAAGCCTATTTTTTACTGAAATGCTTAGAACCTATTTTTGAGAGAGACTATCATTTGTATAGGAATGAAAAACTAGATTTAAATCAAATCTATTCAGATATAATAGAAGAGATTAGTGAAGATAAAGATTTAGAACAGAATTTTAATGTTGCTTGTAATAGAATTGGTTTTTTAGGATTAAATTATTCCAATATCAATGAGTTAAAAAACGCTTTTAGAGAAAAATTTAATCACCATTTGGATGATAAATTAATAAAGACTCTGTTCTTGATAAGAAAAGTTAAACCTTATTGGGAAAAGATTCATACTATAGAGTCAAAAACGAAAGATCATTTATCTGAGAAAGAAATAGAACGATTATCATTAAATATAGCAAAATTCTATTCAGAACAAGATGATAACCGCTTTCACCTGACCGCTATTTTAAAGTCTATTTACCGACAAGCGTATACAATTACTTCTGCTGACCAGGGTTTTTGATAGCGAGCTATGTCAAAGGTTTCGCTACTGCAAAACCCACGATTCCTCTCAATTGACATGATTTTCTTGTTCCCCCCCCTCTTGACAGCTATTTTCTTTCATTTACAAGTTTGAAGGGGGAAGAATTTATGAGCAGATGTACTAGGTTCTGCTGACATTTCACTATTAAATAATCAGGGTTCGTAATTAATAACAATCGCCTCAATCATTGGCTTTCGATTTTCCACACTACCGCCAACATGATAAAAGTGTTCATGGGTTAAAATATTAAAGTGATTCCACAGCGATTTAATATAGTCGTTTTGACGGTAATCATTGTGATGCCAAGTGGATAATATAAATTGGCTTTGTGTATGAGACAGTGCATTGCAAAGCCTTTTCTCATCTTCGCCGTTCCAGCCATTATAATAATCAACGTACCTATCAATATAAGGGGGATCACAATAGATCAAGTCTCCGCTTTTTCCATTTGGTATGGTTTCTTCAAAGGGTTGACACTTAAACAGAAAGTCTTTGACTTTCAATAAACGGCTAACATAGCTTGTCTGGTTCACGATTTTGGATACATAGGCTTGTGCAAATCGCTGGGGTTTCCTGCAAAAAGGGATGTTAAACTGCCCTTTCCGATTAAAACGAATCATCCCATTAAACCCTGCCCGATTGAGAAATAAAAAATCCAAAGGGGCCGCTTCTTTGTTAAATCGCTCTCTTATTGTGTAATAGTGAGATTCGCCTTGTTCTAAGAGTTTTGCGCCCTCATCATTCAGAAACTGTTTGACACGCTCTGGCGTTATTTTGCCTGAAGCTATTGAGTGATAAAAATGAATTAAATGAGGATTCGTATCACATAATAGCGCATGTTGAGGCGCAAGATTAAACGCAACAACCCCTGTACCCATAAACGGCTCAATCCATAAACCTTCAAATTCATCTGGCATAATGCGCTTTATCCAAGGCACCAATTTTGTTTTGATACCTTGGGATTTTATGGGGGGTACATTGATCTTCATTTTTTAGGTTTCTAGCGAGATTTTAGTTCCAAATTTATTTTGCTGCTATTGCGAGTTTGACGGCGCGACTGAAACCAGCCCCATTTCCTGTAAAAACCTAGAGGGTTTTTTAGTCCACCCAAAATAGTTGTCGGCATAGCTTAATGTCAGAGAAATCTCAGTACGGGTTATGGCAACAAAACAATTTCGCCTTTCTTCCTGTATTTCAGGACTCTTATCGCCTTTTTTGACTGCGCCCCAACTTGGCAATTGCTCTTCAACTAAACCAATTAGATAAACATGTTTGAATTCAAGTCCTTTAGCCGCATGTATCGTGTAACAACGGATTGCATTTTGAGGTGGTGCGGGAGTTTTTGAATTCAAATCCAACTCTTGAAGTAACAAATGCAAGCTTAACTGTTCCTCTCCATAATTTGATTTAATGTTGCTATAAATACTATCCCATACTGACTTTTCTTCTTGATAGTCGTTAAATGCTTCTTCAGTATTAAAATGGATAGAAGCCATATTGTCAAACCAGTCAAAAGCGTTTTTAAGCAAGTTTAAGAAATTCATATAGTCAAGCAATTTTAAAACATCCTCAGTGACGATTTTTAGGCACTGTGCCGATAATAATTCAGAACATTTCAAAACCCTCTCTCGCCAACTTCTTAAATAATCTCCTTCTGTGATAGCAGCGTTCGAGATAATCTCCTCGACATTCAAGTTAATGCCTTCTAGCCGATAAAATGCTTTGCAAATACGCCGAAGCTGTTCCCGATCTTGGCGGAAATTTGCCAACCTGAGAATGGCGTGAAGCCATTGCATAGGCGCACTTTGAAATTCGTCTTTGCGAATCGGCATATAACCATTCAGTCCATTGTTCTGCAAAGCCTGAACAACGCCGTCAAGCAACTTGCGACTGCGTGCCAATACAACGGTTTCGGTTCTTTCAGATGTTGAACGCAAGGCAATATCTTTTGCAACCCAGTCTCTTTCCTCATCAAAACTTGAAAAATGCTCAATTCTTAATGATGTATTCCCGCTATGAATTTTAGCAGAACGGAGCTTCTGTTTATTTTGAGTACGTGAAAAATTCTTGACAATTAACCGATTGGCGATTTCAATGACTTCAGCCGGGCAACGATAATTTTCGGGAAGCTGGAGTTCCTTTATCTCAAAATCGTGACGCAACTCTTTAAATCGCTCAGGGCTAGCTCCATTCCACTGATAAATCATTTGATCATCGTCAGCAACAATAAAAAGATCAGGAGAATCAGATCGAACCAGTTGTTTTAGAACCTGATACTGTGCCATGTTTGTGTCTTGAAACTCATCAACACAAATATGTGTATAAATACGTTGTGTTAGTTTTTTAATAGCTGGCTTGTTAGTCAAAAGTTCAAATGTTTCGAGAATGAGAGAAGCAAAATCAAGGCATTTTGTTTTTTTTAGGCGATTACGATAATGGCGATAAATTGCCGCAATTTTACGGTGTTCTTTAACCTGCTCTTTCAATAGAAATGATTCAACCTCTTCAATTGCAACACAATTGTTTAATAAGCGATTGAGAAATGGCATGAAACGTTGAGGTGTCGTCTCTATTTCTCCAATTTCTTGACGGGTATGAATAATGGCTTCATGTAGCACAGCTTCCCTGTCTGCATCCTGAGACAGAATGGTAAAGTCAGGGCGTAAACCGATGTGGCTACCGTGTTGACGCAGAATATCTGCACAAAACGAATGGAACGTAGTTAGCAAGGTGCGTTCTCTAGCATTCGACACAAGCCCTTCAATACGGGTACGCATTTCTCCAGCGGCTTTATTTGTAAAAGTAAGTCCCAAAATATTGAAGTGCTTGTTTGGTGACATTTCAAGTAAGCGGGCAATACGGTAAGTTAGTACGCGGGTTTTTCCAGAACCTGGACCAGCAAGTACCAGCAGGGGGCCATCATCCCATTCAACGGCCTGTCTCTGGTTTTCGTTTAGACTCGAAAGTTCAATACTCATGAGGCTTTTATCGCTATTTGTACAGTTTGATTGATGATATCTTTAATTTCTTGTGGAATTGCGTATTCCCCTTCTTTTTCAATTTCAGACAGAATTTTAATGGCTGCCTTCGTTTTTTTAAATTCCGCTTTAGAGGCTTTTATAAGTTGTTTGCAGTATTGAGGCTCATCAGCAGATGCGGTTACTTTATTTTGCTTTTCAACAGCCAGATGTTTTCTGAACAGACATTCAAAACCTTGAGTACAAAATAATTCCTCTATAGTGTCTTTCGACAATATAAAGATATGGTTTTGTTCTGGTTTTCCATTCAGATATTGACGTGCTATATCAGGGTATTTTTTGTTGTTCCCTTGATCGCCATCGGTCTGAAAGCACCAGTCGATACCCAACGCATTTGCAAATTTAAGCAGTCCACTAGGGGTAGATTGAGAATACTCTATACAATAAACACCTTCAGAATAAAGATCAATACCCAAAATTCGGGCACATTCATTAAATACAATAAACTCAGTTTGACCCTCAACCATCAGCCAACAGCGGGCAAACAATAGCTCGCCTCTGGTTGCCCGAACCTGGTAATTGAGCTTGTCTAGCTCATCATTGGTTAAAATACTTTTAGATAGTTGAAACGCTTTAATTTCACCATTCTTACGACACAAACGGCGCAAAGAAAATAAGTCAACGCCGGAAACTAAATCGCCAGAATGCGTTGCTACAATTTTCTGTCCCTTCATTTCTTTAAGTAGCTTCGCAATAGAACGGACTGCCGAAGGATGTAAGTGAGCTTCTGGTTCTTCTAGGGCTAAAATAGGGGATGCTAGTTCACCGTAACTGCTTTGTAGGCGATCACGGAGAAACGCATCAAACAGAAACATGACGGCAAGGCTTTGTGTACCTTCGCCATGTCGCCCGATGGGCAGGCGTGCGCCGGTTTTAGAGGTCAACATGACTTGTGTGCGCGAAAGCATATCGAAAACCCGTCCGGGCAAGGCTTCAATACTAACCGGTTCATCTTGGGCGAGCGGTACTATCTTACTGGTTTCTGTGAGTCGTTCTTTAATTGCCTCGAAGCCTTCATGGGAGTCTAATATTTGTTGATTGAGTTGTGAAAGTTCAGCTTCTATTTTTTTGCGCTGCTCCTCGTTTATCTTGAACTGCTTAACAAATGGCCCCCAGAAAGGGGAGCGAGGTTGAAATTCCTGTGCCGCATCGCGCAGGGCTGCCAAATAAAACAGCGGCACAGACTGTTGTAGATTGAATATATTCTTGGGTGCTTTTGCCTCACCAGTGAGAGTGTCGCCTTGCAAATTGAGAAAATCCCAACGGGTAACGAAATCTTCAACATCTTGATTGTAGGTGCTGGTAATTTTTACCGTGATGAATTTGATGCTAGTATCAACATTGATTTGAATGACTTTCTTGAAAGTTTGCACAATTTCGTCAGGCCATTCATCCACTTCCTGTTCCGAGAAAGTGAGGGTTAGGCTAATCGGATTGGCTTGAGTCGGTTCTGCGTTGGCATCTTGCAAGTGATAATCGAAATCTGAAAAGGGTGACGCTTTCCGTGTGAGCGAACGACTTAAGCAGGTTCGCAAGGCTTCAAGAATGGTTGTCTTGCCGGTGTTATTTTCTCCTATGAGCACTGTCAAGTCATCTAGTTCCAAAGAAAGGTGTTTAATACCACGAAAATTTTCTATATTAATTTTTCTGAGAAACATGAATTATATGTCCTTTAACAACATTATTTGCAAGGTAATTTATCTAAGTCAGACATTTTAATAAGCCCCCAAAGCTGCCTCCTTAACCTCATCCTTAACAATCGGAAACGTCCCCAAAATATGCCTAAACTCTTCATAAGTCAAGCCATATAAATGCGCCACCATACCATCCAATTCCGCGCGGAGTCGGGCGCGTTCCTCCGGATGAGTCACGCCATTTTTATGGGAGCCTAAACCGACTGCTTTGGCTAAGTCGTCAAATTCGGGCGTGGTGCAGATGAGTTTGGCGGCGCGAGTGACGATGGGGGTGAAGGCTGAGTCTTTTTCTGTTAAGCGGGGGATTGGGAGTTGGTACACATAAAACATATTAATATTTGCTGACACTTTTTGCCGCAAAAAATAATCAAGCACCAAACTATTTAAAATGCTTACCAATATTAACAATTCACCATTAATTAAATTTCTACCGTATGAAAGATTGAATGATTCTGAAGCAAAATATTTTCGAGGTAGGATTGTTGCTATCATAGTCCGTTCATTCGTGCTTGAAGCAATTCTACGAAATCCCATACGGTAATCTTGATAATCCAACTTTTGCCCATTATCCTCTTTTTTGCCCAACACTGCTTTACGCCCTTCCACTTCATCCACCCAATAACGGGGTTTGGCAAATTGATGTTCAAACTGATGAATCATCTTCCCTTCATAAAGCGGTAATCTGCCGGTTGCCGGTTCCGTATGGAATAAATAACTATCATTAGTCATGTGAAATTCGTTAGCCAGTACCAAATTCCAAACGCCATCAATTTTCTCGCCCAACAATGGAAATTGCAGCATTTTCTCCGCAATCTTAACATCCCGTTCATTTTTAAATTCCATCACCGAGTGAGAATCAGGCGATAGACGATAAATGAGTTCGGTTTTCACCGGTAAAGCACCGATTTTGGGAAACTTAGCCAATTCCGTCACATCATGGCGCATAAAAGCGGTTGGAAATTCAGTCGTCTTACCGCCTTTTTCAAAA
>JAYQWI020001033.1:0-2660 GCA_035871815.2 Candidatus Parabeggiatoa communis | reverse complement strand
AGTCTGATAACCTTTGTTTAGCCGGGGGAGTGACTTTAAATTGTGTGACTAATCGCGTTGCGTTTGAAGAAACCCCATTTACCCACCTTTTTGTGCAACCGGCAGCGCATGACGCTGGTACGGCATTAGGTGCGGCATTTTTTATCTGGAATCATCTGTTGGGTAATGAACAACGTCAACCGATGACTCATGCTTATTTAGGCCCCTCATTCACTGATTCTGAAATAGAGGCGGAACTGCAAGCGCATCGACTCAGCTACAAACACACGGTTCAGATAGAAAAGGAAGTAGCCGAACTTATTGCCCAAAATAACATTGTTGGCTTCTTTCAAGGGCAGATGGAAATTGGCCCAAGAGCTTTGGGTAACAGAAGTTTGTTGGCGGATCCACGTCATCCGGACATGCGTGGGATATTAAATCGCAAAGTCAAACATCGGGAGTATTTTCGCCCATTAGCACCGAGCATACTGTATGAAGAAGCGGAAAATTGGTTTCACATTAAAAAAGAAAGCTCGGCAGCCGACTTTATGCTGATGGCTTATCCAGTTAAGGAATCGGTCAAAGAGAAAATTCCAGCCGTTGTTCATGTTGATGGCACAAGTCGAATCCAGGCTGTTAAAAAAGAGACTAACCCCAAATACCACAAGCTGATTTCTGAATTTTACAAGATCAGCGGTGTGCCTATCGTGTTGAATACTTCCTTCAACGACAGTGAGCCCATTGTCTGTACGCCAAAAGATGCGATCAACACGTTTTTGAAAACAGAAATAGATTATCTCGCTCTGGGCAATTTTCTTGTCAGTAAAGCTGATAATCGTTAATATTCTTGTGCCACGTTGGATATCCGTAGACGGGGAAAATTGCAGCTTTTAATGATAAATACCTCGACATTGTATCTAAACCGAGTCTAGTACAGGAGGGCGGAAGTCTGGAAATTTCCGCCCTCCTGCACTGGCTTTAAACCTATAGTTTTTTTTATGAATTCCATTTTATGGACAGAGTATTAATTCTATTTTTAACTCGATATTACCAAGTACGCTTACAGGATTTTGAACAACTTGATCCTGAACACTGTACCACAGACGAACTCCTCAAAATGGCAACCGAAGCTTCGTCGTTGCATAAATTTCTCATGGATTCTTACGAGGAAGGATACACCGAGTCAACCAACCGAATCGTGTCGCAAACGGATGCACTCAAGAGATTACAACGGGTTCTGACTATGGTGTTGCAAAGGTTATGGCCTCCTTCTGAACAGGAACGTTTTTATCTCTGTCCCGAACTTGTGAATATAGATAATATCGACATGGGACAATTTGAAGGAGGACAAACCTTTGAACTGTTAGCCTACCTTGACCATATCGATCACCAATCAGACTCTGCTATAGATATTGGGCACTGTTTTGCAAGTGCGGACCAGCAGCAACGCTGGCAGAACAAGACTCAAGTCGTCATGACGGAAATGGTTAAATTCCTGATTTGGGTGTTGCGGCGACTCAAGCAACAGCCACAAGCAGTGCCAGTTCCTCTACTGCGGGACACTCTTGTTATACAACTTGGACTCAAGTTACTACAGCGTCACGGAATACAAGTGCGCGAACCAAAGCCAATGCTTCTAAGTCGAAAACTTTTGGCCACCTTTCAGGGCGGTGAAAAGATATACGACGCACTCAATAGTGATATTTTTTACGGCATCCTTTATGAACAAGAAACTTATGATCTGACAACGCTACGACATCAATTTGTGGCAAGGGCACGGGTTCATTCTGCGATTCCCATGTCATTCATCCAAGCAAGCAGGGATTATCTTGCAACACTTGCCTTGGATGGTCCCCCACTTATAATAGAAAGCGGAATGCACGGCACTTTCCCTTTGTGGCTATTGACTTTGACAGACAACACCGGTGACATGGTACTCTACAGCACTGTACCTTGGCTATACTCAATATACCAAGATATTGTGTTCAGGAAAAACTATAACTATTTACGGGATGTAGAAACCATTGTGGCACATGACCACTTGTTTCAGTTTAATACCATGTCCGAAGGCAAAATATTTGTGAAGGAGACGAACCAGGCAATTACACGAAGTCTTGCTCTCTATGAGTTACATCTCTTCAAGACGCTTTTGAAGCAAAAAATACCTGAATTGATTTGAGAACATAAGTAGGGACACATAAATCCCCCAACATTTTTGAGAATCGAGAGAAATCCGATTTTTTCAAAAAATCGGATTTCTTGAAAACAATGAAAGGTTAAAAAATTTTTGTGTGCCTACTTAGTCTTTTAATTCGTGAGCTTGTAAAAGAAACAAATTGGAAAGGACTGATATAATGACAACTTTAAATGTAGCCGTAAAAGCAGCCAATGACAAGGGTGCTTTGGCACTGATGATCTATGCCATTCCAAATTTTCCTGATCCAGATACCTATCAAGACATTCTCGCCATTTTGCATGAGAACCCGTGGGTGACGATCATCGAAACGACGTTTCCAGTGACTTCTCGATTTTCGGAATTCGCTAACCAAACCATCCAAAACGCCCACCTCCAGGCAGCACAGTTCAGCGATAGTTTATCCGTCATGGATACGCTACAACCGTTTAGGAAGCCAACCGTCTGTGTGCTATATCGCGAAACCTATGAAAAATTAGGCTATGAA
>JAYQWI020001032.1:0-3332 GCA_035871815.2 Candidatus Parabeggiatoa communis | reverse complement strand
CAAACAATGGGGCAACCACAAGGGATTGCCCCTACGAACAAGCGATGTCATCTACGTCACATCACCAATCCATATCCTGATCATAATCATCTACCGCCTTCCTTGTCGCTTCGCGCAATTGCCAATTGTATTCATCACCCGTATCGGGATCGGATATCCTAATCGCTTGGCCGTTGCTGATGAAGCGTGAACTGCGTAATTGAAAGTCTGTCCTTACCCAAAAACCGAGGCCCCAATAACTCAGTGAAAACAGGCTTTCCCCATCACCAAAGTCATGTCGATATTTATCCCCTAATCCTAACGCAACGGGGATTTCATCCCCCATATCATCTTCTAAAATGTATTCCTTGCCTTGTTGAATCCGAGTCAATAACCAGTATAAGAAACCTATCAAGAGTAGGGCGGCCAGAATCACAGTCAATATAGGCCCTACTGGGTAACGTAATTCTAAAGTGACAGGCACACTGTGCAGCTTTTGTATAGCCGTTTTTTCGGGCAACATCCTTTTAACCAATTCACCGAGTTGATAAACTTTTTCTTGTACTTCGGCATTGGGTTGATCGAGTTGACTCACTTCACCTTCATAACTCCAACTGTGTAAGATACCTTGAGAGAGTTTCATGTGCTCACGGCTGGCATTAAATTCTAACTCAATGGTGCCCTGTATCGTCATCGTATTGCGCATGGTGAAAGCTAATTTGTCGAAAAAGTCCAAATCACCAAAAGAAAAAGGCTTGTTTTCAAAACTGATCGTAATATCCTGAAGGCCAACTGGAGAAATGGTGGCGCGTCTTGGATTGACTTGAGTCGTGAAATTGTCTTCCATCGTGATATGTCGTGTGTTTTCAGCCTTATTGAGGTTAATTTTCGCAATTAATTCAACGTCTTGTAGTTCAAAACTACTACTGGACTGAATATTCACATTGAAGGAAAATTTCATCTCATGCCCTAATCTAAGACGACGCACGACTAAACGTTTTATCCCGTCTTCGTCTGCTTCAAAACGCACATTGGCATCTTTTGTCGAATCGGGATCGATTTTAATGTCGCCTACCAAACCTGATATGGTTTTGCTATTAAAGGGTTTAATCTGAATATATTGATGATCAAAATCCGCGATTTTCGCTTCTATCTGGCGACGTAGTGTCTGGAAATCTTCATCATAAAAGGGCGTTCTGGCAATGGCATAAGTCGATAAAGCGCGACGGCCTTGATAAAATTGCCCTTTTCCGCGACTGATTGGATAGACTTTGCCTTGAAACGGGATAGTCAGGGGAAAAATGGCGATATGAGAAAAAGGTGACTCTATTTTACTCAACAAGTCATAAAATAATTGCTGAGATTGGCCTGATTTCCCCCCAGTATCCCCCGTATCGGCCACATTGTCGGTAATGATAACCACCACATCACCAGGCTTGGAGAGTGTTAACCAATCTTTAAGGGCTTCTCCTAAATAGGTTTCTTGATCTCGGAGTCTCACATTGATCAAGGGTGCGTCAACGCGCTTAAAATTATGCCGAGCACCAAATTGATATTTATTGCGGGCAGAAGACTCTAAACGGGTTAACAATTTTTGCCAAGTCTCCGTTTCTGTTTTAAAACCGCGCATCGAACCTGAAGCATCTAACATCACATCATAATCGCCCGCCCAAATTGGGCAAACCCAAACCGTTGTGATCAATAAACCCGTTTTAACAAACCACGTCAAATCAAACCCGTTTCCAGCCCTTCCCCTTTGAACAGGTAGGCGAGATCGGCTAAATTGTCTTTGAAAACGAGGAAAACAGGAAAGTGTCTGCTTAGCAAGCAATTTGCATCGTGTAAACGGTGATGGGTGTTGTCTCATTCTGAGTCTCCTGCAAGGCAATAAATAAGCGTCCATAAGATTGTAGAGGGGGCATACCGGGTACTTTAACCCCTGAAGCATTGGATAATTTGGGGCGGCATTCTAAATTCAAATGGTAACGATCTTCATGTTGACGGGCCGAAAAGAGTAAAATTTCGATCTCAGGATCGAAAGGATAATGGGCATCAGTTTGCGCTTGTCCAACAAACCAATTGGGGGTTTGCAACGGTGTCACGCCTGAAAAATTTCCCCCCTCTTCTTTCTCATCAACCCGCTGTTGATGGCCTTCATAGCGTTGCACGGCTTCTTCTGACCAAACCACAAAGCCGAGGCCCCACGGATCAGGCAATAACCAAGTCTCTCTTGAAAAAGCCTGCGTTTTGGGTGGATCAGCACGCGAGTCTTCAAATCGCGCTACCCCAGCTTTAAATTCGTGAGCGTCTTTTGACACAATCGGGATAATGCAACGCAATGAACTCAGACAGCTGCCTATCAAAAACGGTTCAAAATAAGCTGCTTTCAAACTTTCCGAAAATAATCGTTCTGGTTTGATCCCATTTCTTAATGCTAAGCGATGTTGAATCGAAGCGTTTTTTAAATCAACCAGCAACAATTCATTGCCATCATAAACGCCACACCATGCGGGCATCGCTTTGCTCACCGCAATCGCATAACCACTTTCCTCAGCCTTTTGCTCTAAATCAATGACTGTCTCACCCCATTTCCCCGATTGGGCATTACCCAAGAAAAGTTGCAAACGATCATGCTGATCACTGATCAAGAGAAAGGGATGTCCCTCTTTATCCAGCGCGATAGCGCGTATGTGACAACCAGAAGGCGCTTGCCAATATTGCGGTTCAAAAAGAGATTCATAACCATGCGTTGAAAAAAACTGCAATTCATTTTCAGTGGCGATAAACAAACCTTGTTGACTGACTAATGGTTTTTGTAGCCAAGTCGTATAAGCAGGAAAGGTTTTAGTTAAAACGATAGCACTGTTATAAAAATCATAATTCGGCAAAAAGTGGAGTGCCAGTGGCGAAGCTTTAGTGGCATTATCTCGGGTGAGTAGCAAGAGGCCTTCAAAGGCCGAAAACCACATAAAGGGCCTATGTCCTTCTGGCAATTGCAAACACTCCTCCAATGAATAATGACTCGGCGCTTGAGCAGCTTGCCGGATTTCACCTGGGCGCAGTAATTCGGTTACGGCCGCATCTTGTGCCGTTAATGGGGTACCACATTCCACACAATATTGCGCGACAAAACGATTACCCCGTTCACAATGTGGACAATATTGTATCAATCCATGACATTCACTACATTCTTGAATCGCAGTAGAAGTGGATTGTTCAGAGTCAATAAGCAGATGTTCTGGTTGATGCGTATGAGGGCATGATATAGACAAGGTTGATATTCTCCTGTTGGTATAATTTCTGGGTTTCCCTGTCGAGATTATTGAAAATCCGAAATGTAGAGACGCGATGCT
>JAYQWI020001031.1:0-5750 GCA_035871815.2 Candidatus Parabeggiatoa communis | reverse complement strand
TTTACCATCGATCCAATGGGATATAGCGCCAATAAGCTTGGTCTCTCGTATCTCGGATTAGATATAGAAGGTATGGCGATTGATCCCACTAGCAAGTTGCTGTATGCCATTTCAAGTCGGGGGATTGGAAATCGCCTTGATGGTTATCTCTATTTAGTTCATCCCCAAACGGGGGCCTTAACAGTTGTTGGTGACACTGGCTATAGTGAATTAACTGGCCTTGCTTTTCACTCGGATGGTACGCTATGGGCTTGGTCAAAAAGAGGTGTCAAAAAAGGGGCCACCAAACAGGCTGCGATTATTCAGATTGAGCCTAAAACGGCCAAGAGCAAATTGATTTTTTCCTCTTCAAATGATCAGCCTTTTCCAACTGAAGTGGATGGCTTAGCTTGGAATCTTGACGGTTCAGTGCTGTATGCCACTGAAAAAACCACTTTATGGAGATTTAATTGCCAGAAGTTTGAACAACAATGTCCTTATGTTCTCGGTGAAAAATTCAGAGGAAAAATTGAGGCCCTAGAAACGCTGGCCGATGGCATGTTGATGTTTGCCTATCATAATAACAAAGTGAATACCGTCTATATTTTTGATCCGGAAACGTGTACCGTACTCCTTTCTCGCCCATTTGAGACAACAGAGCATTACTCCGATGTAGAATCCATCGTCTGGCCTGTAGACTGTCAATTCACCTCAGCCCTGACAAACTGGGAAATGGCCTTTCAGGCTAACGCTAAAAATAAGGTTTGCTTAGAAGAAGCGCACTGGATTAAGGTGAAAGGCGCCGTGACACTTGAACCCAAAGACACCTTAGCCTATATGGAAACCCACTGGAATATTAAAAGTCCAGACAATGTCACCGTGCCATCCTACGATAAATCGGCTGATTGTAATGCCATTTTGTCTCAAAAATCACCAAGAATGATCACAGGTGGCGAAACGCCATTCAGCATCTGGGGTTGGTGGCCGGGTATTAAAGGCCTTGAGAAAGGGGGTTCTGTAGAAACGCATTATGGTATCACTCTCTATGATAAAGAACGTAATCCATTGGGGAGTGAAGAAATTATGTTGTTAGGGAATCCAAGTATTTGTGCGAAATAGCCAATAAAAGATGAACAATGAACAATGAACAATGAGCACATCAGATCATAGCAGTTCATTAAATCTGACAGAAATCATTGAATCATTGAAAATTGATGATTGTTCATTGATGATTGACGCAAAAAAACCTCCGTAGGTTTAACCTCGGAGGTTTTTCTATTTTTAAGCTTGTTGCGAAACTAAAAAACGGTCCACCGTTATATATTGGGCGCATTTCTAAAAAAAGGGTCATCAAGATAAATGTTGACGGCCCGCTTTTCGTTCCAAATTTATTTTGCGAAGGCCATGATAATGACCCTTTTTTTGGGAATGCGCCCTTATAATTTGCGCTTTTACCTTTTGGAAAAATCTTTGATATTTCACATTAAGATAAGGGGATAAAATGCTATTTATAGATATTTTTGGTTAGTCACCACCACCTGACTTTAGCTGTTGACTATTTTATATCCTTTCTTATAAACAATCCTTGTCGTTATGACATGACATATTACTGTATAATAATTCGCTTATAAATGATGGCATAGGAAACAGACTGCTCAGGGGGAAGGCCTTTGAAAATAGGTGTACTTCTGAATGATTGAACTTCTGACACCAGACGCTTACGGCAAAGACTTGTCAATGCCAATGTTGACTTTTTGCCATCCCTGAACATATAAACTCATAACGGTTTTGCACTGAAAGTTTTTGTGTGCAAAAAACTTTTGCAATCCTAACCTAAAAAAACATGGAAAATCAGCCTCAAAACAGAGTGTTATTAGCAGAAGATAATATTTTTAATCAAAAAGTAGCGGTTGCTATGCTCAAAAAGTTTGGGCTGACTGCCGACGTGGCGAGTAATGGGCAAGAAGTGCTTGATAAGCTCTCAAAAACAAACTATGCATTAATACTGATGGACTGTGACATGCCTAGAATGGACGGTTATGAAGCCACCACCAAAATCCGTACTCAAGAGAAAACGAGTGGACAACACATTCCCATTGTCGCCATGACAGCCCATGAATCACCAGAAGCTCGCCAAAAATGTTCAAATGTGGGTATGGATAATTATATTTCCAAACCTTTTAAAATAGAGGACTTGCAAACAGTGTTATTGCACTGGAAATTAATAGAATAATGAATAAGGTACTTAACCCAAGATTATAACTGAGCAGTATAGGTTTTAATGCGATTTTTCCAGCCAGGCAACCAACGAGATTCATTGCGGGCTGGAGGCGCATTTTTAATGCGACGCTTAAGAACAAATTCTGCCGATTGTGCAAACTCAGTCATCACATTGTCACTACCCCTCATGTTTTCTAAAACCTGCAATAATCCCCAACCTTGGCCTTGATAACGCTCACGAGGTGAAGTCCCCTCGCCTTTGAAATTCACATAGTCAATTAAAGCATAAACCCCGGCCGATTGTTGTGCCACGCGATAAAACTGTTCACGCACTAGAATACGTTGTGCTTCAGTCGGCAAACTTTCCAACATCTTTGGCAAAGCCTGTTCCAAGCGCCTGATGATAAATTGCACTTGTTCAGGAATGGTATTGACAAGCAAAGTGCGTAATTCTTTCATATCAGCACTTTGTTCGTCGCGTTTAAAAGCAGTGTACGACTTCCAAGGGGGTGTCTTTTGCAACCAAGTTGGTATTTCAACCCCTTGCTCTTGCAAAAAAGCAATCAATTCCGGAAAAGTTTCCTTAAACGATTTCTCTTTACCCGCTGGATACCAGATAAAATGACCAATACCGAGAGAAGCAAAATTCTCGCCTCGATTCCAAACCGTTAAATTTTTGATCTTGCCAGAACCCTCATTCATCCAAATTTTTTTGCCAATCTGCTCAGCATCACGTTCTGCAACTTGGATATATTTAGGCTTAACTTCTTCTACTACCCGCTTGATAGGCACTTCCTGTTCAGGTTCAGGTTCAGGTTCAAGTTCAGGTTTCGGCGGTGGTTGAGTCGCACAAGATGACATGACTAAGACACTCGCAACAAATATCATTAAATGACTGTTTTTTAAAGCAATATTCATAATAATTTTCCTAATAAGTCTCACAGGGCAAGCACAAAAAATGACCAGAACATCACGCCATGTAGGGGCAATCCCTTGTGGTTGCCCCATTGCTTGCTTTGGTTAAAATACCTGAAAAGTTGTGATTCAGTACTTACAACTCGTAAGTATACGTTTTAAGACGGTTTCGCCACCCCGGTAACCAACGGGATTCATCCTTGGGCGCATTGTCTACCCGGCGCGTCAATACTTTGTCAGCGGCCTGAGCAAACTCAACCATAATTTTATCCGAAGTGCCCGACATATTTTCTAATACTTGCAATAATCCCCAACCCTGGCTTTTATAACGCTCTTTTGGAGAAGTGCCCTCACCTTTGAAATTCACATAATCAATTAAGGCATAAACGCCAGCCGGTTGTTCTGCCACGCGATAAAACTGTTGACGTACATGGGTACGCTGGTCTTCGGTAGGCAAAACATCCATCATTTTCGGCAAAGCCTGCTCTAAGCGTTTAATGATAAACTCTACCTGCTGAGAAATCGTTTTTTTCAGCAAATTGCGCAAACTAAGCATCTTGGCCGAGTCGATATCGTCATAAAACGCTGACCGGCTATTCCACGGACAATCAGGTATACTTTGTAGCCACTCAGGCAGCGCAATACGCTGCTGTTGCAAAAATTTGAGTAAACCCGGAAATTGTTCATCATAAGGCCCCTCTTGGCCTTCCGGGTACCAAATAAAATGACCAATACCAAGAGAAGCAAAGGTTTCGCCCTTATTCCAAACCGTCAAATTTTCTACCTTAGCGGCCCCTTCATTCATCCAAATTTTGTGTCCAATAAGGGTAGCATCCGCCTTCGAGACATGAATGTATTGCTGTTTCTGCTTAGCTTCCACCACTTCAAGCTTTCCAGATTGAGGTTCAGTATCAGTGGCACAAGATGACAGTGCTAGAATAGTGGCTAACAAGGGTAAAAGAGTCGTTTTTGTCGCAATAGTCATCATTTAAAATATCCTATTCAGTCATTTAGAAGAACATTCGTTCATGTGTTCAGTACAACGACGGTCGAAATAAACGAATACTAAAGGTTTGCATTCTAAACACAGTCTATTTTGAGTGCAACCTCATACTTAACCGTGTCGTAGGAATACGCCCAACAAATCTATCTTATGTTAAACATTTATGCTAATCTCAAATATAAAGTGATTTATTTCGGAGTTCGGCACAAATGATTTAAACGTTATCAGTTATCAATTCTCATGATTCATAGAAAACTGATATTTCACGCAAAAATTTTTTAAGCAAATACTTTTGCGTGAAATGCTGATTGTTCTGATTTTTTTTTAATCAGTGTTAATCATGACAATCAGTTTAATCCTATAACTCCAAAGTTCTTGATAACTGATAACTGATAACTGATAACTGATAACTGAAAAAAGGAGAACAACATAATGGGGATGGCAGATCGCGATGGAGTCATTTGGTTTGATGGTGAAATGGTGCCTTGGCGCGAAGCGAAAATACATGTTTTAACACATTCTTTACATTACGGCATGGGCGTATTTGAAGGAATACGCGCCTACAAAACCGATCAAGGGACAGCGATATTTCGTTTACAAGAGCATACCCGACGCTTATTTGATTCAGCACACATCTTGGGCATGCCTATCTCTTATGACAAGCAAACCCTAAATGAGGCCACTTGTGCCGCTGTACGCGAAAACAATTTAGACAGCGCCTATATTCGCCCTTTATGTTTTTATGGCTCTGAGGGCATGGGGTTACGCGCCGATAATTTGAAAGTCCATACCAGCATTGCCGCCTGGCATTGGGGAGCTTATCTAGGTACCGAAGGCATAGAAAAAGGCATTCGCATACGCACTTCCTCTTACACCCGCCACCATGTCAACATCACCATGTGTAAAGCCAAAGCAACGGGTAACTATATGAATTCTATGCTCGCCTTACAAGAAGCCTTATCGTGTGGTTATGACGAAGCCTTATTACTGGATACCGAAGGTTATGTTGCCGAAGGCAGTGGTGAAAATATTTTCATTGTGCGCGATGGTATACTGTACACCCCAGATTTAACCTCCGCCTTAGCCGGCATCACCCGCGCCACCCTTTTCACCCTAGCCGAAGAATTAGGGTTAACAATACGCGAAAAACGTATCAGCCGCGATGAAGTCTATATTGCAGACGAAGCTTTTTTTACCGGCACAGCGGCAGAAGTCACACCGATTCGAGAATTAGATGGCCGCACCATCGGCGCAGGCACACGCGGCCCGATCACAGAGCAATTACAAACGCTCTTTTTTGATGTCGTCCATGGCCGCCATAACACACACAAAGAGTGGTTAACATTAGTCTAATGAAACGTAGGGGCAATCCCTTGTGGTTGCCCAACATATCAAAAATTTGATTTGAAAAATGCCTCAACAAATTAAAAGGAAAAAATTATGCCTCAAACGGGTACACAAACGCCAAACGATCAAAAACAATACGAAGTGGCTAAAAAAGACTTACCACTACATTGTCCGATGCCAAACATGAGTTTATGGAATTCACATCCTCGCGTCTTTTTGCCCATCGAACAAGCTACAGAGGGCAAAATCAAATGCCCCTATTGTGGTACAGACTACCACTTATCTT
>JAYQWI020001030.1:0-2820 GCA_035871815.2 Candidatus Parabeggiatoa communis | reverse complement strand
TTATAGAGAATTAAATACCAAAGCCAATCAACTGGCCCACTATCTGCAAACTTTAGGTGTCAAACCAGAAGTCTTGGTGGGAATTTGCATTGAACGTTCAATTGAAATGGTGATTGGACTATTAGGCATTCTCAAGGCGGGAGGTGCTTATGTACCGCTTGATCCTGATTATCCAAAGGAACGCTTGCAATTCATGTTGGAAGATTCAAAGGTGCCAGTGTTATTAACTCAAAATTATTTGCGGAAAATGCCCGTTTTTCAAGCTAAAGTGGTTTATTTGGATAGTGAGTGGAAACAGATTGCGACTTATTCTTGCGAAAATCCGGTTAGACGAAGTGGGCCAGAGAATTTGGCTTATGTGATTTATACGTCTGGTTCGACAGGGAAACCTAAAGGAGTCTTGATTGCTCATCAAGGATTATGCAACTTAGCTCAAGCACAGATTCAAATTTTTAGTGTGCATAACGATAGCCGGATTCTTCAATTTTCTTCCTTGAGTTTTGATGCTTCAATATCGGAAATCATAATGGCTCTTGGCTCAGGAGCCCAACTCTGCTTAGCCAAACAAAACGATTTGTTACCGGGTCCAACTTTAATGCAATTATTGCATAAAAATGCTATTACCCATGTCACATTGCCTCCAATAGCACTTGCTTTTTTACCAATAGAATACGAGTTAGAACTGCAACATATCATTGTCGCAGGAGAAAGCTGTTCACCAGAATTGGCTGTCAAGTGGTCAAAAGGTAGGCACTTTTTCAATGCCTACGGGCCAACCGAAGGGAGCGTTTGCGCCACCATTTTTGAAAACACTGAGAACAACCCATCAACACTTCCCATTGGTCAACCCATTGCCAATGTCCAAATATACATTTTAGATCAGTATTTGCAACCGGTTCCAATCGGTGTCCCGGGTGAATTACACATCGGTGGTGCTGGTTTGGCTCGCGGCTATCTTAATCGCCCAGAATTGACTGCCGAAAAATTCATCAAAAATCCGTTTAGTGATGATCCTAATTGGCTTCGCCGATCTAAAGATTCACGCCTTTACAAAACCGGCGATTTAGCCCGTTATCTCCCCGACGGCAATATTGAATACTTGGGGCGCATAGATAACCAAGTCAAGATTCGGGGTTTTCGGATTTCATTGGGTGAAATTGAAGCGGTGTTGGCTCAACATCCTTTTGTGACAGAAAACGCCGTGATTGTCCATGAAACATCAAAAACGGACAAACGTTTAGTTGCCTATATCGTATTGCATAAAGGGCAAGTCATTGAAAATACAGTATTACGTGATTTCCTGAAAGAACGACTACCCGATTATATGGTACCCTCAGCCTTTGTGATAATCGATACCCTGCCACTCACACCCAATGGTAAGATAGATCGTAAGGCACTTGTAGGGTGGGTAGAGCGAAGCGAAACCCACCTATTTAAGGTATCAGAAAAAACGTTTGTCACGCCTCGAACACCGGATGAGGAATTGTTAGCTGGCTTATGGGCTTCGGTGTTGGGTGTTGAACAAGTTGGTGTCCATGACAATTTTTTTGAATTGGGCGGGCATTCCCTATTAGCCGTCAGCCTGTTAGCGCAGATAGAACAGCAATTTGGCAAACATTTACCCTTAGCTGCCCTATTCCAAGGCGCGACTATCGCAGAGTTAGCTTTGCAACTCAACCCATCAACAGACACCACCGATTCATGGGCACCCCTCGTCGCCATTCAACCCAACGGTTCCAAACAACCTTTTTTCTGTATTCCCGGTGTCGGTGGCAATGTGATCTATTTCCATCAGTTAGCCCATCATTTGGGTCAAGAACAACCTTTTTATGGCCTCCAAGCGGTGGGATTAGATGGTGAAACGGCCCCAGACACCCGTGTTGAAGACATGGCGGCGCGTTATATCCAAGAAATACAAACCGTACAATCCCAAGGCCCTTATTTACTCGGCGGTCATTCTTTTGGTGGCTATGTGGCCCTTGAAATGTCCAAGCAGTTGCAACTGAAGGGAGAAAAAGTCGCACGACTTTTTATTTTTGACACCACCGTACCTTTTAACCAAGCGATAGGAATAGACTGGGATGATGCGCAATGGATAACCGACGTTGCCCACATCATCGGCAGCTTGTTAGGTAGAAAACGGGAAGTGTCTTATACCGAATTTCAACAATTGGAAACTCAAGCACAACTAAGCTATCTCCATGAAATATTAGAACAAAATGCTTGGCCCATTTCCATCAAACAACTTCAAGCTTTTGTGAAGATTTTCAAGGCGAATTGCCAAACCAATTATGTGCCACAGGTTGTGCCAGCGACTCCCATAAGCCTCTTTAAAGCCAGTGACATTCCTTTGCTGAGTCAAGCCAGCGCACAAATGGAGACTTTTAGCCAACACCTCAAACAAGAAGCCACTTGGGGTTGGAGTCAATATGCTTCATGCCCGGTGGACATTCATGTTGTGCCCGGTGATCATCACACGATGATGAGTCAACCGCATGTGCAAGTGCTGGCTGAAAAGTTAAGGGCGTGTTTGGAGAAAGTTTAGTAAATTAAGATATTATTCGATTATTGTGACCATCATCGTACTAATATTAAGGCATTTAAAAATGATTTCAAACAAAACCATTAAGCATTACCCCCTCTCCTCCCCACAACTGGACTTTTGGTTTGACCAAATCCTGCACCCCGATGTGCCACTGTACAATATCGGTGGTTATGTGCGGATAGAGGGGCCTATTGATCCTACCATTTTTGAAAAGGCCCTCAACCAAGTCATTGCGGAAAACGATGCGCTACGCATCATGCTTCACGAGGGGGAAA
>JAYQWI020001029.1:0-2699 GCA_035871815.2 Candidatus Parabeggiatoa communis | reverse complement strand
TTTATTAACCGTTGAAAAGATAAAAAGTGGTATTTCAATACATAGAAACCCAATATTAAATTCCATCTCTAAAACGATTTTACCTTATAGTGGGTATGGGATCGGTATTAAAAGAAGATTGAGTATTTATCCAACTGTGGAATTTATCAATGATACCCTAAAAGAGGAAAATTAATTTGTTGTGCTTGGATTTAAAAACTTGGATGCTGTCCTCTAATCCAAGTACAACCAATTGATTCGTGTGGCTGAGGAATGTTATTGTGTATTTCGGGGAAATTAATTTTACTCTGACCCCAATTATTTTGTGGAGCACCACGATACAGGAATGGTGGGCAAGCTTGCCACCCTACAAATTATTATACAAACGGGAAAATGGGAATGCGCCCAATAAAAGTATGTTTTGAAAACCGGCTAGATTTGAGGTAGAAAAGCCTTTAAAAATACCATTTGTTAATAAATGGCTCTAAAATGCGCAATATTTACAAGTTTTTTATTGAATCAAGTAGAATATCATGAACCAATTTAAAATTAACGCCAACAATTATTTGTCGAGAAATGTCGAGGCATTCTTTCATGTGCCGTACACTAGAATGAGGGAGCAAGGGAATCCAAACTATCTCAATTACCTCAAAAATACCTTCAACGACTTCTCAGAGGAAAAATTGCAGTCTGCCGTTCAAGAATTACAAAATACTCTTAAAGCAGATCTGCCGGAGATATTTCGGTCGTTGGACTTTAAAGAAATGGTCGTGTGTGTTGTTCCTAGAGCAAAAGCTGAAAGTACCTACCATGCAAATCAGCAACTATTTCGCGCTACAGTGCAAACAGTTGTTAGTCAAGTCTATGGCCGCCTTGTTGACGGAACGAGCTATTTACGCCGTCATACCAACACCAAAACTACACATCTTCGTAATTCAGTCGCAAATTATACAAATGATGGGAAGGCGCCCTATCAGGGAATTTTGGAAGATACCTGTCAGATTTCTCCCAATGTTGCAGGCAAGGACATTTTACTTATCGATGATATATACACGCCCGGCGTTAATATAGATGAGGACGCTATTAATGCCCTATTAAAGAAGGATGCAGGCACCGTAATCTTCTATGCAGTTGGAAAAGTTCCGGGAGGCTAAGCGTCATGAAATTCACAGAACATGCCATTAATGTGATGGCGGCTAGGACTTTTAAAGGCATAGGGAAAGCATGGATCACGAAAAATCTTTCCATTCCTAAGACCGATGTCAAAATTGTACAGTTGTTGAGCCATTCTTCTAAGGCTGGTGGTCAGATCACAATAGACGAATTCAACCGGAAAAAGACTCTGCTAAAGGAAAAGTTGGCTGAATCAAAGGATGCGATTGATGGTGTTGTTGCTCTAGGGGATGATGATTTTCCGCCATATAGGGGGATCGTGAAAGATAGCGAAAAACCAATTTTTATTTTTTATCGTGGCGATTTGTCACTTTTAACAACAGATAGCAGAAATATTGCCGTCATCGGTTTGCTAAAGCCTGATCAAGAAATAGAGGCTGCCGAGAGGGAGCTTGTTGCTGGGATGGTGGAGAATGGTGCGGTAATAGTAAGTGGCCTAGCCTTGGGTTGCGATACCATTGCGCATAGGCAGGCTCTTGACTCTATGGGGCACACTGTAGCTATTCTGCCCTGCCCACTAAATGATGTGCAGCCTGCACAGAATCGCCTCTTGGCGGAAGAGATTGTAGAAAAACACGGTTTGTTGATTTCTGAGTACTTGACCAGTGCCAAATCAAAGAGAGAATTGAGTGGGTGGTATCAGGAGAGGGATCGATTGCAGGCTCTTTATAGTAATTCGATTGTTCTGGCTGCCAGTTACGCTAAAAATGATATTGGCAATGACAGCGGATCAAGGTTAGCGATGGGGTACGCAAAAGATTACTCAATCCCGAGAGTCGTTATCTATGATAGAGAAAAGGACTTCGATAATCCAAAATATGATTTGAATAGGCAGATCATTGGCGAGGACTCAAGCGTGTTTGTGGTGAGCCGGCACAATAAGTCCTCTGCCGTCCGCGACATATTGCTGTTAAAACCAAAAGTTGTTGAGAAGCACTCAACTCAGCAAAGCTTGATATAGAACTGGTAGGATGTCTTCGCATAACAAAACGCTGCTGTCGGACAAATTTTCCGCGGCGCTCCAAATTTGCCGCAAGAAAGAAATAATTGGGGTCACGCAAGAAAGAAATAATTGGGGTCAGAGTAAAATTCTAATGAAATTACTGTCAATATTTCATGCATCACTATCAAAAATCGGAAATAAACATGATTAAAAAAACAATTTGTCAGTTCTTCGTTGCTGCAATAAGTTTGTTTTCAATCAATATGGCGGTAGCTACTACCTACTGTGGAACAATCGACGGGAAAAGAATAAAAGTAGAAGCGGAAGCTAGTGACTGGATTGATGAGAAAGTGGACGGTTGTCCTGGGAGTTGGGAGGCATGTTGTGACAACTGTGGTTCTTATCTACAAAATCGTAATGCCATAAATGGTGGGTGGAATTGCAAGAAAGACTGGTTTTCCACTGGAATCTGGCTACGCGGATGCGAGTTAGTTGGTAATACCTGCACAAAAAAGGATGTGATTGATGTCTCAAAGGATATTGATACTAGTTCAAGGTGCTATGAGAGAAAAGAGATGACAAAAGGAGAACGAGTTGCGGTTAG
>JAYQWI020001028.1:0-8464 GCA_035871815.2 Candidatus Parabeggiatoa communis | reverse complement strand
GTTATCAGTTTATAGCCTATTTTTTTATTGACAAACCCAACCCCTAATAACAGACGCGGGCGCGATTCATTTAAAAAGCGTTCACCATAGTTTTTGTCTTGGATTTGCTTAATGGCTTGCTTAGTCAAAGTCTCCATCTTAGTGCCCGCTTTTCCATATTTAAATTCAATCAGATAAATCTTATCCACTAACGTCAATACGCCATCAATTCGTCCTTTGTCGGTTAGCACTTCTAAATCTATCTCAACTCCCATCAGTACTGAAATCATATAAAACAACGAATGATAATACGCTTCTTGTTCGATGTGGAGTAGATATGGGATTTTGGCCAATAAGGCCCTGATGAGGTTCATAAAACCTTCAAGATTATCAGTTTGTAAATAGGTACGTAAGTCTTCGGCGGCTGGTTGAATGGCTTCTAACCCATTTTGGGTAAAACTGGCAAACAGATAGGTAATAAACGCTTCTTTCACTTCCAAATTCGGGTAGTTCAAGATATATTGAGGGGTTCGCCCTGTTTTATCAATGTGTGTGAGAGTGAGATAGCCGGTTTGAAATAACAGTGCGAAAATATTCAAGTTTTCCAGATTGTAACTGTCAAAGACAATCTTGGACACTTTTTTATTTTCAAGCACCGTGGCATCATAAGTTGTCTTTTTGATTAACGACATCAAAAAGGTTGGGGTGCCACTGGCAAACCAATAATTATCAAATTGCTGTTCGGTAAACAAGTTGAGAATTGAAAAGGGATTGTACACTTGGTTTTTCGCATCCCATGAATAACCATCATACCAGGTTTTGATTTGAGCCAATAAGGGGGCTTTTTTTATCCCTAACTTAAAACAAAGACTTTGGATATGTTGTGCAAAATCACTTTCTAATTCGTTTTGAGTGTATCCAAGCAGAGTGGCAAATTGAGGTGAGAGGCTAATATCCCTCAGATTATTTAAGTCGGAAAAAATCGAAACCCGCGCAAATTTAGATACCCCGGTTAAGAAGACAAAACGTAAAAAAGCGTCAGAAGATTTTAAAACAACGAAAAAATCTCGAAGAATTTCACGGTTTTTGGTAGCCCGATCAATATCTTCAATAGAATTAACAATCGGTTTATCGTATTCATCAATCAAAATAACCACTTTTTGGCCTGTTTTGTCATGTATCTTTTTAATTAATTCAGCGAATTTGTCTTTAACGAAGGGTTTTGACAATTTCAGTTCATATTCAGTGGCAATATCATCTAAAAAGGATAATAATGAGGTTTTGAATATCTCCTCATCACCAGAAGAAATCGCATTAAAATCAATCACAATCACGGGATAGGATTGCCATTCAATCTGGTCATAAATAGATAATCCCTGAAAAAGGGCCTTATTGCCGGAAAATATTTCAAAAAGTGTTGAAACCAGTAATGATTTTCCAAAACGGCGAGGGCGGGAAAGAAATAAGTAGTCGCCTGCTTGAATTAATTCGGCAATATGCTGTGTTTTATCAACATACAAACAATTCTCTTTGATTAATTTGGAAAAGGTTTGAATACCAAGCGGTAATTTTTTCATCGTTTCCTCCTTCTGTAAAATGAATCAACTTAACAATGATATTATACTGCAAATGGCTATGCAATACCTGTTTATATGTGCTTCAGCAGAAGATTTAATCTTCTCCAGCCATCAGTTTACTCATCAACTCAAGTTGTTGATATCCTACAAATTTACCATCATGAAAAAACGCAATTAATTTAAGTGGGCCGCCCTCTAATGCTTTTGAAGCAACATTATCGGGGCTGATCGTAAAACGACCCAGTGTTTTATCAGTAGGCCATGTTATGCTCGTGTAAACGACATAGATCAACTCAGAACAAACAATTTTATCCGTTGTTTCAACATCAAAGTTGAAATCATATTCTTTGCCCACTTGACGTAAGGCCAGAAGAATCCGATCTGCGAGTACGGTTCGGTTATCAAGTTTGCTGTTACGCAAAATGGCAAGATCATCAATGTTGATAAAATGGGACAAGCTGCTTATCTGAACCCCTGAGCGTAGAGCCTCGACAACACCATGGCCTTTTTTAATTTGCGCGTGATATTCTTTAACCAGTGGATGCTGCCAAATACCCAACTCTTTTAATTCTGCCTCTGTTCCAATCCAAATCGCAGCATGTCCCCAATGTCCCGGAATAAATTGATCGGTGAGACGAAAAGGCGTTTTTTCTAACAAAATATCACCTGGCTTGAGTTTCCCCATAACAGAATCTAATACTTCAGGACGATCATAAAGTTTACCTTTACGGGTTTCGATCAGCCCAATCGAATTGCCAAAAAACTGGCTAAACAAGTTGACACCATCGGCAGTGAGTTGATGAAGGGTGTCGCTCGTCAAAGCGGCCATAAACTTCAATTTTCTATCTATAACTGAAAAGGCAGAATCAGATTGCGTCATATTATAAGAAGGGCTTTGCGATATCAGCATTTTCAGATAATTAAAACGGGCATCATTTTCAAGGGAATTTGATAGTTTCGGCATTTGCGCTTCATAAAATTTCAGCGCCGTTTTAAGGCGTTTTCGCTTACTGACGGAATTGTAAGATTGCGTGATGTGAGCCAGTTCATTTTGCCCAATCCCGTATCCAGAATCGCGTTCATTGAGAAAGCGGCGTAATTTATCGTCTTGCTCAAATATAGAAATCGCCAGCATGTAATTATCGTAAAGGATTAAGGCAGCAGACAATGACAACATAATGCCTTTCAGTTGATTCTCTTTTGAAATGGGTTCAACATTAAACGCTTTAAAAGTCTCTTCAGAGAGGCCTAACCAACATTCGTATGCTTCGGCCATTTCATAGAGTTTTTCACGCCGTTTCAGGTAAGCAACCATTCCACGATTCAGGAGATCTAAATCATATCCCGAGAGTGGCTTCTCTTGATTAAGACTATCCTTCAATCCTTGAGCCACTGTGATCATTTGAGCGCGTTCAGCCAACGATTGTTCAACTAAGGATTGATAATCAGCAACCTTTTTATCAAGCGCCCGTGTCATCAGGGTTTGTGTGCCGTAATGCTTGATGGTTTGTTGCCAGCACGGATTGTTTGGATCAATTTCGTTAGTTGGTTGGATTTGTAAGTTTGAACACCCGACTAAAGCATTCAACAAGACAATAAGATAAAACGTTCGATAATGTGTATTCATATAACAAACACCTCACTCATTCTGTAGATAAGAACACTCCCAAAAAAAACCTTTGGGGTTGCCCATTTTCGTTTTAATTTGACTCAAAATGCGCATTCTGAGTCTTCCAAGGTAATGATACTGTAAAACAGCTCCCTTTGCCAACTTGACTCTCGACAAAAACCTCACCGCCATGCATTTTGGTCAAGCGATCTACCAAGGATAAGCCCAATCCCGTGCCTTCCTGCATTCGATTAAGAGCGCCATCAAGTTGCACAAAGGCCTCAAAAGTTTGCTCTATATCTTCTTCAGCAATACCTATACCCGTATCCTGAACACTAAATTGAACTCTATTCTGTTCAATATTTCCCTTGACTTCTAACTGAATTGAACCGCCTTCAGGGGTAAATTTGACCGCATTGCTCAACAAATTCACGAGAATTTGTATTAAGCGACGTTCATCAGCTTGAATCGATTCTACAACAGACTTAAAAGTCGTGGAAACCAGAATATGTTTTTGGTAAGCCGCTTCTTTCGTCATTTGTAAGCTAGTTTGACAGACATCATTAACTGAAACGTTGTCAATATTTAGGATTAACTTATCGGCATCGATTTTAGACAAGTCAAGAATATCGTTAATCAAGGCCAGTAAATGATGACCTCTATCTTTTATTGTGCATAGCGATTTGATTTGCTTATCGTTTAGGGTGCCATAAATTTTTTCTTGAAGTTCTTCTGAAATGCCTAAAATCGCTGTCAGGGGGGTACGCAGTTCATGGCTCATATTAGCCAGAAATTCCTCTTTGATGCGGAGGGCACGAGTTAATTCAGTATTAGCCTTTTTCAATTCAACAGTCCGTTCTTCAACATGAACGGATAACAAGTTTTTTTCCGCTTGCAAGGCTTCTAAAGCTTGCTCAAGTTCCGATTCTGCCTGTTTGCGTTTTAGCAATTCTTGTTGAAGTTGTTCATTGAGTTGCTTGAATTGCAGATTTTGCTTGCTGAGTTGTTGTTGTAATTTGTGTGGCTTCAGATGGGCAGTGATGCGCGCTAAGAGTTCGGGATGATGAAAGGGTTTCGTAATGTAATCAGCTGCCCCTACTTCAAATCCCGTTATTTTATAACTCGTTTGATTCATCGCCGTCATAAAAATGATAGGGATATTTTTTAAATCTTCTTGCGCTTTTAATCTATTGCAAACTTCAAAACCATCCATATCAGGCATGATCACATCCAACAGGATTAAATCAGGGTGTGCTAACGTTGCTCTTTTAATACCTTCTTGACCATTTTGAGCGACTAGCACTTTAAAACCAACATCGCTTAACATATGAAGCAATATAGTGACATTTTCAGGCGTATCATCAATAATTAAGATCGTATCCATTATCAGTTATCAGTTATCAGTTATTAATTATCATCGAATTAAAGCCGTAGAGACGCACGGTCGTGCGTCTCTACTACGGCCGTGCGTCTCTACCTACAAAACAGGTTTATTTTATCATTTCCTCAATGCTTGCAACCAGTTTCTTCATATTAACGGGCTTACTTAAATACTCATTGGCTCCAGCTTCTAGGCAAGATTCTCGATCACCGGGCATGGCTAATGCTGTGAGCGCAATAATAGGTATAGCTGCAATATCTGTTTCTGCTCGAATCTGTTGAATGGCTATTAGCCCATTCATCACGGGCATCTGAATATCCATCAAAATGATATCGGGATGCTGAGTTCGGGCCTGTTTAATAGCCTCTTTTCCATTACGCGCTGTAATGATTTGATAACCCAGACGTGTCAGTAGATAGTCAGAGATAAAATTAAGATTCGTTTCTTGATCTTCCGCTAATAAAATCACCCGAGATGAATGAGGCGGATTATCGTTAGCAGCAAGTGATTTAGATTCCGTTTCTTGTTCATCTGGCTTAGTTTCAGAAGGTGCTGACTTATCTTCTCTTTCTGGGCAATGCCAAGGCAACAAGATTGTAAAAAGGCTACCTTTCCCCAATTCGCTTGAAACTGAGAGACTCCCTCCCAATATTTCCGTCAAACGATACACCAAAGATAAGCCTAATCCTGTACCTTCATACATTCTGCTAAGCGCACCATCAAGTTGTACAAAGGCTTCAAAAATATGTTCTATTTCTTCTTGAGGAATCCCTATACCCGTATCCTGAACACTAAATTGAACCACATCATTTTCGATATCACCCTTGATTTCTAACTGAATTGAACCACCCTCTTGCGTAAATTTTATGGCATTATTCAACAAATTGACTAGGATTTGCGTCAAGCGGCGCCCATCCGTTTGAATCGTTTCTACGGCATAATCGAAAATCATAGCAAGCTGAATTCGTTTTTTATAAGCCGCTTCTGTCATCATGCTTAAGCTCGTTTGACAGATATTATGAACAAGAACGCTGTTGATATTTAATGTTAACTTATCAGCTTCAATTTTCGACAAATCAAGAATATCGTTAATCAAAGCCAATAAGTGATGCCCACTGTCTTTTAAGGTGTGCAGGAATTTGCGTTGTTTGTTGTTGATAGGGCCATAAACTTCATCTTGAAATGCTTCTGATATACCTAAAATAGCCGATAGGGGGGTGCGTAATTCGTGGCTCATATTAGCCAGAAATTCGTCTTTAAGGCGAAGCGCTCTGGTGAGTTTGATATTAGTTGTACTTAATTCATTGGTACGCTCTGCTAAAGAGGCTTCGACTTGTTCGCGACGTTTGATTTCTGCGAGGAGCTGTTGATTTTGTTCTGCCAATTGCTGATTTTGTTTTGCCAGTTGCTGTTGCAATTGATGTAATTTTACATGGGTTGTCACACGGGCTAAAACTTCGTCTTGCTCAAAAGGTTTAACGATGTAATCAGCAGCCCCAAGTTCAAAACCTTTTACTTTCTCTACAATCTCTGTTAACACCGTCATAAAAATGATAGGAATATGTTTCGTTTTTTCTTTAGATTTTAAAATCTTACAAATTTCAAAACCATTCATACCCTGCATAACGACATCTAACAGTATCAAATCCGGTTGAGCTAACAGCGCCCTTTCAATACCATCTTTACCATCTTGAGCAATGAGTACTTTAAAATCACCATCTTCGGTTAAAAAATCAAGCAACAGTCTCACATTATCAAGATTATCATCAATAACCAAGAGCGTATTCATAATCAGTTATCAGTTATCAGTTATCAGTTATCCATTAATCACTGATGTTACGCACTCAACTTCTGTAATTCAGAAAAACTGGCTTGTAGAGCTTTAAGATAAAGTTTACTTTTCAAAGCAAAATGATTAGTGTGATGTTTGAGCTTTAGAATCTCAAGTTTGAAAGCGGCATAAATAGATGCAAAGACATGATTACTTTGGGTTTTAATCGTTCTAGTTGGCGATTTCGACAATGAAGTGTTAGATTTAATCGATTTATGGAAAACCTCAACGTTCCACCGTTTTTGGTAGATTGTTATGATTTGGTCATAAGTTAGATTGATATCACTACTCACTAGATACAAGATACCCTCACTATCATCTTTGTTTTTAAAGACTTGCTTGGTTAATTGGACTGTAAAATCAAGCCCCTTTAAATACACAAGCTGTGTAGTACCTTCTAGAGAAAGCGAATCAATTCTAACAAAATTACCTTGCTTTTTATCTTCTAAAGTTAACGCAACCAAGCGGTTGGATTTCATAGCCATCACAAAATCTTTTTTTATTTTGATTTTAATATGTTGCATGTTTGAAGTCAAGGCGTACCAGATATCAGTCAATACATATCTATAATTTAATTGATTTTTTTGACAAGTTATCAGAATATTACGCAACAAATCATTTTTAGTCACATGACTTTCACGCTTAACTTTACGAGTCTTAATATCACAATAAAGTATTGGTTTATTAATAATTTCAAAAGCGACAGGAACACTAACGTCTTTAACGTGATAAAGGGCATTTAATATATTTATACCTTTGATTGTACTACCTTTGCTATGATCGAAATGCCAATTCACAATTTCATTTTCATCCGTATAAGGTTTTTCTTCAATGGTATCATCAAAAATAAGGACACCATCATCCATTTCTATCTCACGGACAGTTGGTTTGACTAAACTCCATAAATAGCTTGAGGAAAAATTATATTTTGATAACAAACGGGTAACTTTATCATGACTCACTTCACCGTCTAATAAACGGGATAAGCCTGTAGCTGTTGTTTCTGAAAATGAGCTAATCAAGTAATCAGTATAAATATCAAGTAAACTATTCATGTTATTGTCCGAAATGGATGATGCTATATTTTTAATTATAGACATTTTACCATTTTTTTAGAAGCTCGTGCGTAACATCAGTGAGTAAAAGGATTTTTTTCATTGCATCGTTTCCCCGACACTACTGGTAATATTCTTGGCATGTTGTAAAGCCTCATTGGCCTGTTTAAGAATGTCATCCAGATAAACAGATTGCCCAATACCTTCTATTTTGTTCGCTTCCTGAATAACATAAGCCGTTCTTATTTGCACTTGGATATTGCGTAATGTTCTCCAAAGATACCGATTCAACTTATTTAACTTATCAATTTTGGGCTGAATAATATCTGTTTGTGCAGGAAATTGGCTTCGCAATTTTTGGAGATTCTGAATCTTGGTATTAATAACGGTAATACTGTTATTAATTTTCTGTATATTCAGTTGCAACTCAGGGGAGGTATTTTCCACAAAAGAATTTATGGATTCTTTTTTATCCTCTATTTCACGACGTATGGATTCTTCTTTCTCTTCCATTTCACTTCTTACAAGATAATTTTCGTATTTTTTTGATATAAAATCGAAAGTTATCAGGCTAATGAGAATAACAATAAAAAATGAGAAAAATATCCCGTTTCCTACCAAATGGTGTTTATAGTCCGTATCAGAAAAATAACCTTTCCGTTTGAATTCCTCATAGATAATCCCACTATTTATACTAAATAAACTAAATAAACCACATTTCCCTAAATCACAACCCAATGAGCAGAAAGGTGATCTTGTATCATATATCCACACAAACGGATTGAAACAAGATTCATAACAAAAACGCCAACTTTTAATATTATCATAATTTAAGCTTGTACATCCATAAACTTTAACACCTGCATAACTTTTTCCCCAAACAAACCCTGCTGCATTCGCTTCCGTAGCAAACAAACACAATGCCGATGCCAATGTAGCATGAGGCAAATAATTAAAAGGAATAAACGTATTCTTTTCTAATTTCTGAATACTTTTATGGACTTGTTGATGAAGACGGCTAGGAAAACCTTG
>JAYQWI020001027.1:0-4137 GCA_035871815.2 Candidatus Parabeggiatoa communis | reverse complement strand
CCTTTATTATATACAATCCCTGTCGTTATGGGTTTTGACTTTATCCTTTAATTTATATCGAATCCTTGTACAATACCTTCCCCATTTCTTCTCAAGTTTACTCCAATTTATTTTGTGACGATTCCTTATCATAATAACCTTATTTAATGCTCAACTTTGGGCGACGGTATTCTCAGGATTATCAGTATTTGATATCTGGCATGGGTACCTTTATTGAGAAAAAATGACAATGCACGAGAATCTAAAGCTTTTATTCCCAACACCTATCTGGGAAGCCACTATTGGAGATGATCAGCTGAACAGTCAGCTCGAAACCGCTATTTATGAGTTCGAGCAAAACGATAAGCAATTTGAATTTAAAAAATATCCATTTGGTTATACGAACTATATGACGGGGACGAATTTGGCAAAGGATCCCAGATTTAAACCGTTGGTCAAAAAAATTTTTGCGGAAGCCAGGAAATTTTTGGCTGAAATGAAATTGAAAGATCCGCAGCAGGCCTACTATTTGAGTATCTTCGATATGTTCTGTAATATTAATAGAAAACATAGCCGGCATAACGCACATCGGCATGAACAATCTGAGCTCAGTGGTGTCTATTATGTCAAGGCCCCTGAAGGTTCGGCCGATTTGATCGGCCATAGTCCTTTAGAACCTTTAATGATGCATGTTTCGCTAAAATTTTTTGAGGAAAATAGCCTTTTTACAAAAGCCTATCAACACATGCCGCCTCAAACGGGAAAATTACTGATATTTCCGTCTTGGTTTTTACACGAAGTTGATCTTCATCTCATTGATGAGGATAGGCTTTCAATCAGTTTCAATATGGGTATTTTTGAGAAATCTGATAATAACGAAACTGGCGGTGATCAGAAATAATGGGGACGTTTTTTTTGAAAGGTTGAACACTCTGAAAAATAAATGCCACAAATATTGTATTGGATTTTCAAAGTGTTCGTCTTTTCCCAAATATAATTAAATACGTTATAACTAGAAAAAAGTGTCAAAGGATATGTATTACATCAAACCTGATGAGATTTTTGCCGTTAATGACAAATTAGCGGTTGAAGTGGTTGAAATCGATGGTGCCAGAGTGGTGACGGTGGACAATTTTTATCAGAATCCACAGCTGGTTAGAGACTATATTTTGACGACACCGGCACCCATTTGGAAAACCAAACCCGGTGGTAAGAATTTTGTTGACTATTATGATTGTAGACATCAGATTTTAGTGAATGAGGCATTTGATTCGGCTCAAAAAACCATTGCAGCCCTCTCTCGGAAATATTTGAACACGAGCATTTTAAAAAGTATCAAGACATTCAACACCAATGTTTTTCAATTAATTAAAAACCAACCTGACAATGCGGTTGCGGTGCCCCACGAAGATGGACAGTGCTTGGCGGCGTTAGTCGGTTTGAATACCCCGGATGAATGTCATGGCGGAACGGCCTTTTATAAGAGCAAATTTAATGGCATTTCTAATGTCTCAAATTTGACAAAACTTGAACGGAATGCGCTGTTTGAATGGATGGAAGATCATGCGTTGTTTGAAAAAGGAGACGATTATTTTTTACACAATTGGCAAGACTATTGGGAATTAGTGCATGTCGCCGAGATGAAATATAATCGGCTTTCTATGTATAATGGGCCTATTTTCCATGGTGCCTATCATATAGATAATCATTTTAAGGCGTATCCAAGAATCAATCATCAACTGTTTTTCGATGCAGTGAAGTTTAATTATGAATAACATAAATACAACTGAATGGCAGGAAACAATTTATTCCGCTGAGGAAGACGAGTCTTGGCAAATAGGTGATGAACGGGCTATTTTCAAATCATCTGCCGATATCCCGAAAATCATGCCGGCCCAATACCAAGCCAATGCTTCTCGAAAAGTGAATGAGTGCCTGTTTGTATTTGATCATTTTTTTGAGGAAGACTTATTTAAACGGCTAACAGAAACAGCGCGGTTAATAGCGAAAAAGACGGGCGGTTGGTCAAGAATGATTGAGGTGGATTCTGAAGAACGATTAATTCCGGCAACCCAACAACTAAAAGAAGATCGTCTGTCTCAAGAAGAACGTGATGAGATTGATTTGACAATGGAGGCTGTTATCGGGAAAGTTCATGAAACAATCAGCGTCCTCACGTATGAGAATCAGATAGTGAGATACAATTCCTGGATTAATACCGGTTCAATTCCATTGAAGGGAAATAAAACAATAAATGACTTTCATTTTTGGCATTACGACAGTGATGAATACTTAGAATTTTGTCACCCAAAGGATTGGGTTAGATTTCCAGTTTGGGGGGCTATTATTTATATTAATCAACCCAAAGATGAACAGCATTTCACGATCTTTGACGATAAAACGATTAATCAAAAAATCAGAGCGGTTCCCAACCGTCTAGCCATCTTTGAACCGAGCTATCTCCATAAGGTTGTGGGCACCAACAAATCAGATGATTCAAAAGACACCAGAACCGTTATGGTGGTGAATGCTTGGGATTACAAAGCACCAGATCATGCTATTCACATCCAAAATAAATACGGAGCTTCTGATGAAAGGTAAGGCATTATGGGACATTAAAACGGTCAGAGAATCTTGGCAAAAACCTTTTCATGAATTAGCTTTTACAGAGAAGAAACAACGGATATTACCCAGTGAATATCAAGCCGATCATTTAAAACGTTTTCAAAAGGTTTTGATTGTCAAAGATCAACTCTTAGGCGCAACCGAACTGGCCAATATTCAAAAGGCCTCGGAATACATGAACAAAACGGGAGGTTGGAGTGCCAAATTTAAACGCGACGAGCAGTCTGGCATTTTTTTGAGGCAGGCAGTCGGGAAAAGAACCCAAAAAATTACTGAAGAAGAAGTGGTTTTGATAGAAGAGTCAATGCAACAGGTTGTCAATATCGTCTGGTCAGAGTTGTTCTCTTTTCTCATGACAGAACCCGAAAATATCCATTACGTCAATACTTGGATCAATAATGGCCCGTTGCCCGCTCAATCAGGCCGCTATCATTTTACCCATTACGATTGTGATGAATATCTGGAATTTAGCAAGGGGTTGTATCGATTTCCACCTTATGCAGCAGTTTTTTACATCGACATCTCACCAGACGTTGAGGGGGGGGTCACATGGTTTCCCGAAATCAAGCAGGGCGTTATCCCTAAGACTAACCGATTGGCTCTATTTGATGCCAGCTTAGCCCATGCGGTGCTACCGGCTGTTGCTCCCAAGAAAGCCACTCGAATAGTGATGGTTATGAATGTGTGGGATTACAAAACCAGAGATGAACAGGTTGAATTAACCAACGGTATTTTAGGATACACCCAAAATCGACGCGAGGAGTTGCAATGGATTCCATAGTTCATAATTGTATGACCAAGGCCGGTAGAAAAGTGGTTGTGATAGATAACGCAATCCCAACAGAGATTGGAAATGATTTATATGAATATATGCAGCACTTTGGACGATGGAATTTTAATCCTGATGAAGATGAAGACTCAGACATGGTTCCCTTTATTCATGGCTTTGACAATGATTTAATTCATCACTCTCCATTATGGGATTTGCTCAAAAAACCGCTCATACAACACTTTGGAGAAGGTTATGTGCCTTATGATTGTAGCGTGAACCATCTTCGGTTTGGAGATAATCCCATCGATCACCGGGATACCCATGACCCCAAAAAGAAAGATGTGACATTGTTGTTGTACCTGAATCCTTCGTGGAACCTTAATTTTGCTGGCGAGACCGTCTATTTTGATGAACAGGGTGAAATTGAATTAGCAGTTCTCCCTAAATTTCTTCGTCTGGGAATGCATGAAGGGTATATTAATCACGCGGCCAGAGCCCCTTCTCGTCTCTTTAAAGGGGCTAGATATACACTGGCGATTAAGGCAACACCTGATATGGCCTATTTAAAAACGAGAACTCACGAAGACGAGCCAGAAGACAAGGATATGATCGATAGGAGGGCGGTTTTGGCCAAAAAATTATTTGGAGATACCCAAGAACAGACGGCTGTTGTCAGTCCACGTTCCTATGCTTAATTCGGTCATCTAATCATGCTAAGTACTGAACCATAAATTTTCAGGTATTTTATTTAATTAAAAGAA
>JAYQWI020001026.1:0-2843 GCA_035871815.2 Candidatus Parabeggiatoa communis | reverse complement strand
TGATGCCACCACCCCACTGGATTTTTGGATAGCACACTGTCGGTGTTTGATAATGCTACAGACTCATCGGAAAATGCTTTCAGATAAGGATTACAAAAACAAAGTATCTGAATTGGAAGCGGGATTTATACCTTGGGATTTAGGGGCCAGTTTGGATAATATAGAGACTTGTTGGCACCGGGTTGACGAGTACCTCAATAAAAAACATTTTTATAAACAACAATTGATAACTGGAGAAACGCAACAATGACTGAAAAAACGCATCCCCCACCGACTGCCGATTACGAAGTGGAGATATACGGCCCGCCTGGCGCGGGAAAGACTCTTCTTCTTGCAGCACTGTATCAAAATCTGCCTCAGGATGGCACACCTGAAATATCGAACGAATTGGGACAGTTGCATCAACGGTTAGTTCAGGACTTAAAATTGCCGGGCAGAACTAAATTGGGTGTTCATTCTGAGTGGCTCACTTTTCAATTATCTGAACCTTCGATGCCACAGCCAATTAAAGTGCAAGTAACCGCTCATGCAGGTGAAGAACTTGAACAACGTCGCAGGGAAGAAATTAAACAGGAATTTCAAGATAATTGTACTCAAAAACTGCTTGTCGTGGTAGTGAATCCGTTTTTGCATCACCCTGATTTGGCTTGGAAAGCCTTTCGCAATTTAATTGCTGTTTTGCAATCTAAACTGGGGCTTCCTATAAAAGAGGCCTGTTATGCAGCAGCAAACATTCTTTTTCAGGTGTCAAGGGAAAATTTTATTCCCGCTCCGCTGACTCCAAAAATAGGGGAACTTTTTGATTCTCTTAAAGGAGTCCAACTTGAGTATAACCATTACGAACCCAATCTTGAAAAGTGTTTTACACTCAACAACGATATCCAAAATTCTCAAGTATATCAACAATTTAACACTGATTTAAAACAAATAGTGACTGGTATCGTTCAAGCACATCAACCGATTCGAGATCGCTTAAGAGGGATGATGACGGGACTAGATAATAGCATGGTGATTCTGTCTCATGCTGATCTGATGGATTTACTGCCTGCTCTTAAATGGGATGATTTTGATGATGTCTTTAATTCGATATTTGATACGCCGAATCGTAACTATAGGCGGCAGCTTTTAGCACATAATATTCGTCTTGCGATTAATCCCAGACAAGAAGCGGGAGAAGATCAGACAATGTATTATGTCTATCCGGCACAGGTATTAAGTCGTTCGGCGAAACAGTTTTATGAGAACATCAAATCCTTTGCCATTGAGGCGAAAAAGGGAAAATCGCTGTCTGGTAGTCAAGTTCAATCGCCCAATAAACTTCACTGGGTTACACCTGAGGATGCTCCTTTAATAAGGGTTACAGAAAACCTTGTAAGTGAGGCAAAACTAAACAGGGAGGAACTTTCTAAGTTAGTTACTGCTACAACAAATCTTGTAAAGGAAGTGGAATTAAACCTGATTGAATTTAACCCTAAACAAATTGCTGGTAATATGGAAACGATCTCTAAAGGATTTTCTAATTTTTCAATGCTTGAGGTGATCAACTCAAATTTGACAAAATTAGCTAATAAACTAAAAATGATTTTCTATGTCATTTTACCTATCTCAATTATTTGGGGGATATTTATTGTCATGATTCTTGCTATTCCTCACTGTTCTCGTGCTTTATAAATCAGTGCGTTAAAAAAAACTAGAAGATCGAGTGCTAAATGAAAATGATGTGTATCTGCTATCGTGCGTGCCATTAGTCTATCTACCTAAATTTTTTGGGTGCCTATATCTCAATTTGAAATGCTTAATGTACAACATTGATAGAAAAATAGATTGTACATTAAGTTATGGAGGATAAAAATGCCTGATTTAGTGGAATTAATTAAGCAAAAAGGCCGTTGTGACGGCCATTTTGGTTTTGTTCCGGCTGATCGCCATAAAGGAATTCTTTATTATAAAGGAGTCTCTGAATTACCTGACAGTGATAGAATGCTGGCCGACCAAGTTTGTGAAGGTGATAAACCTTATGTACTGCTTTCTTTCAAACAAGAACTTCTGCTGTTTGAACACAAAAAAGGGGGAATACCTGACCCAGACAACAATAACAAAAGGGTGGGCTATCAAGTATACCGTTATCCTCTGCAAAATTATCCAGGATTAATGGAAAGTATACGCCCACAAATATTGCCAGAGTCAGTCTCTGAAACGCTTCAAAAAGACTCATTTGAGAAAACAGAAACACCCAGTTCGGATGAATTAGTGCATGAAATCAAGCAACTGGCCGAATGGGTACGTGAGAATGAGCAACACAAATTATCCGAGCAAGCGTCATTTGAGAAAGCCAAAAAACAGGTTTTGGATGAATTAGTGTGTGAAGTTAGGCAATTGTCTGAATGGGTACGTCACAATCAACAAACTCAATTGCCGGAAAAGCCTCCTGATAAATATCAATTTTCCGTTTCTGTTGCATCAAAAGGATTATGGTTTATTGTTGCTATAATTACCCTTTTAGTGGGCAGTTTTGGTGTGCTTGTCTACAAGAAAGTTGATAATATTGAGAGGCCAGTCATGTCACATTCTGAAAAAATGGCGGTTATTATTTTTTGTCACTATAATTACCCTTTTAGTGGGCAGTTTTGGTGTGCTTATTTACAACAAAGCCGATAATATTGAGGCCCTACTTTCAGATAATAACTGTTTCGGGAATGTGGCTACAAGCCAAAATAGGGAAATGCAAATCACATTGCTAGAAAAACCTGCTCCGCTTACAACGCCGGTACCCGATGACGAAAACCAGATATTTTACGCAATGGCAAATCTGATAGCACAGGAAGCTGTGAAGAAATTGGTAG
>JAYQWI020001025.1:0-4969 GCA_035871815.2 Candidatus Parabeggiatoa communis | reverse complement strand
TAATGACAATTTGGAATACTTTTTGCTGATTCAAATAAACAGACTACTTTAAAGGATTTGCAAACGCCAAAAACGGGTATGAGGATTCATAATTATACGATAAGTGAGTAGAGGAACGATAAACCCCCCTTTTTCATTTATAGAATGGTGGATTTTCGCTTCACTTCTACTCACACTACCCTCACTTTCAAAGCCCAATTCCCAATTCCCGTTTTTAGCGTTTTGCAAGTAGTCTTTCTATATAATTAAAATCTATTTGTCAATTCCCTATGGACAAATCCCACCTATCTGTTTTATCTAACTCATTGAATATTAAGTACAATGGATAATAGGATAAACGGATTTGTTGCAAGGTGTTTTGATGGAATTAAAACTATATTTAACACCCCAGTAGCAAACCCCATCCCGCAAAAATCCTGCTAATCTCTTAATCCGTTTAATCCTGTTCAAAATCCTAATGCGAAGATATTAATAATATTATGTTCAAATTTTTACCAAAAAATCTGTCTATATACTTAATACTACCTTTTTTCATGGGATTATCACCACTAACGCAAGCACAAACCATTCAATTTCAACAGCTTTCTATTAAAGACGGTTTATCTCAAAGTACCGTTTATAGCATTTTACAAGATCGTCTCGGTTTTTTGTGGATAGGTACCGAAGATGGATTAAATAAATACGATGGATATCGCTTTACCGTTTATCGACATCAACCGCAAAATCCTCACAGTTTAAGTGACAATACCATTTTTGCCCTTTATGAGGATAGCCATGGCACACTTTGGATTGGTACTGCTAATGGGCTTAATCAATTTGATCAAAAACAAAATCAATTTGTGCGTCATCTTTATGACCCTCATAATCCAAATAGTTTAAGTCATCAAGTTGTCTTGTCAATTTATGAAGATCATCGCAATCAGTTGTGGATTGGTACCAAAGGCGGTGGATTAAATCAATTTGATCGAATACAAAACCACTTTGTGCGTTATCAGCATGATCCCAACACGCCCAACAGTTTAAGTCATAATGTCGTCTGGCCGATTTATGAAGATAGCAGCAATACTTTATGGATTGGTACCAATGGAGGTGGCTTAAATCAATTTGATCTTCAACAACAAAAATTTATCCATTACTTGCCCAATCCCAAACAGCCTGACAGTTTGAGTAATCGAGTGACTTCCATTTATGAAGATAGCACAAAAAATTTGTGGATTGGTACACTTAATGGATTGCACAAATTTGATCGTCAACAGGAGACTTTTGTGCATTATTTTCCAAACCCTGACAATCCCAACAGTTTGAGTCATCGTGCGGTTTGGGATATTGTTGAAGATAAGCAAAGACTTTTATGGATTGCCACTGATGGAGGCGGATTGAATCGATTTGATCCGAAAACTGAAACGTTTAAGCATTATAAACAAAATCCTCAAAATCCTACCCAATTGAATAATGATTATATCCTATCACTGTATCAAGATCGGGCTGGAACACTTTGGATTGGCACAGCAGGTGGCGGCCTTAATCTGTTGCATCAAGCACACAAACCCTTTCACCATTATTTTCATAACCCTCTTGATGCTAATACATTGAATAATAATGATATTTCTGCACTCTATGAGGATAGAGATGGCTTTTTATGGGTAGGCACAGAGGGCGGTGGTTTAAATCAGTTTGATCAAACCCGGCAAAACGTGACGCATTATAGGCATGATCCGCAGAATCCTAATAGCTTGAGTCATGATGATATTCAGTCTATTTATCAAGACACTCAGGGGATTTTATGGATTGGGACTTATGGTGGCGGCTTGAATCACTTTAATCGTCAGCAAAATCGCTTTATTGCCTATCGAAATAACCCCGATAACAATAACACTTTAAGTGATGATTATGTCATGTCAATTTATGAAGATAACAAAGGTTTTTTGTGGATTGGCACCCTAAAAGGGCTCAATCGATTTGATCGCCAATCTCATCAATTTGTCCCTTTTTGTCATGATCCTAACAATCCCAATTCTTTGAGTCATGATACGATTTCTGCCATTTACCAAGATAAAAAGGGCTCATTATGGATTGGTACTGAGGAGGGGCTTAACCAATTCAATGACGAATCTAATCAATTTGTGCGTTATCAACATGATTTACAAAATCCGAATAGTTTGAGTCATAAGCATGTGAGTGTGATTCACGAAGATAAAACCGGTACATTATGGGTTGGCACTTATGGTGGTGGGCTTAACCAATTTAACCGGAACACGAAAACCTTTCGCCATTACCATGAACAACATGGCTTACCTAATGATACGATTTATGGCATTTTGGAAGATGCTCAGGGTTATCTTTGGCTCAGTACCAATAAAGGTTTATCGAAATTCAATCCCAAAACGGGCACTTTTAGAAATTATGATCGCTTAGATGGACTACAAAGCGATGAATTTAATCCCGCTTTCCATCAAAATCGCCGCGGCGAATTGTTTTTTGGGGGCATTAATGGCTTTAATGTATTCCATCCGGCACAGATTCAAGATAATCCCTATAAGCCACCTATCGTGATCACCCAATTTAAAATTTTTAATCAACCCGTTCCTATCGGCAACGATTCTCCCCTAAAACAACTTATGAATCTCACCAAAGAAATTAAGCTGTCTTATCAACAGTCCTTTTTTTCCTTTGAATTTGCCGCCTTAAATTTTTTAAGGCCAGAAAAAAATCAATATACCTATAAACTAGAGGGGTTTGATCAAGAGTGGAATCAAATCGGTACTCGCCGTCAAGCCTATTATACTAATGTACCGCCAGGCACTTATTGGTTTAATATCAAGGGCAGTAATAATGATAATATCTGGAATGAAGCGGGTAGACGCATAAAAATTATCATCACCCCCCCTTGGTGGGAAAAACGCGGGTTTCAAATCAGCCTCATCATCTTATTGGTGACTATGATCATCGGTGGATTTCATTGGCGTGTTGCAATAATTAAGAAGCAAAAACATCAATTAGAAAACTGTGTACAAGAAAGAACAGAAGAATTGCAAGTCGCCAAACAAAAATCGGAAATCGCTAACCAAGCCAAAAGCACTTTTTTAGCCAGCATGAGCCATGAGTTGCGAACACCGCTCAATGGCATTTTAGGCTATGCTCATATTTTACTGCGCGATTCCGATATCAGCACGGGGCAGCAGCAACACGGCTTGAATGTCATTGAGCAAAGCGGCAATCATCTGTTAGACCTTATTAATGATGTACTTGATCTGGCTAAAGTCGAATCGGGCAAAATAGAATTGTACGAGATAGATTTTAATTTACCTTCATTACTGAATGGTGTTAGCGAAATCATCAAAATTCGGGCGCAACACAAAGGGATTCACTTTTATTTAGACTCTGCGGATAATCTACCCAATGGTGTGTATGGTGATGAACGACGATTGCGGCAAATATTACTGAACTTATTGGGCAATGCGATCAAGTTCACGGATCAGGGTAGCGTCACTTTGACATGTAGGGGCGAACCTGCGTGTTCGCCCCAAACCGGTTCACCCCAAACCGGTTCACCCCAAAATGATTTTTATCTCTATTTCAAAATAGAAGACACGGGTGTTGGTATCTCTCCCGAAAATCTTGAACGTATTTTTGAACCCTTTAAACAAGTTGGAGAACAAGCACGTCAAGCTAAGGGAACCGGTTTAGGATTAGCCATCAGCAAAAATTTAGTCGAATTGATGGGCGGGCAATTGCGCGTCAGCAGTCAAATCAATGTCGGTACTCAATTTGGGTTTGAATTAGCGTTGCCCGTTGTCAATTATCAGATCGCCCAAGTCACTCTGCAACAGATTATTGGCGTGAAAGGTGAATCGCCCAAAATATTAGTCGTAGATGATAATGTGGACAATCAAGCCGTACTGGTTGACTTACTTTCACCCTTGTGTTTTAACGTAAAACCAGCTAACAATGGGCGAGACGGATTAGAAAAAGCCCTCAGATGGCAACCCGATGTGATTATCACCGATTTAATCATGCCAGAAATGGACGGCTTTGAATTAATTCGCCAATTGCGCCAATCTCCAGTATTGAAAAATAAGGTTATCATTGTCACATCAGCCAGCACGTATGAGGAAGACAAAAAAAAGAGTTTAGCTGTTGGCAGCGACGCTTTTTTGCCAAAACCGATACCAACAGAAACGCTTTTTGAGCAATTGCAACAGCATCTAAATCTAACTTGGATATACTCCGATAAGACTCAAGAAACGGGCGAAGAAAACCAAGTTAGCCAGATGGTATTACCCCCAATAGCTGAATTAGAGAAACTCTATGAGTTAACCCTAATGGCTGACATTGATGAACTTAAAGAACAAACGGCCATTTTAGCGGAATCGGATGTTTCGTTAAAACCCTTTATTACAAAAATGCAAGCCTTCCTTAAGAAGTATAAAGTGGATGAATTGAGTGAATGGCTTGAAGAAAAAATGAAGGATGACTAATAAAAATAGGAAAATAAACGCTAAAGACGCTAAAGACAAAATTGCTTGGAGTGCAAAATTTATTTTGCTTGGAGTGCAAAATTTATTTTGCTTTTGTTCCGCAAATGGAGAGATAACAAATGCCCCATAAAATTTTAATTGTAGATGATGACGAAAACAATTTAGACATACTGCATAATTGTTTGCAGGAAGCTGGCTTTAAAGTGCCGGCAGTTAAAAGTGGAGAAGCTGCCCTCAAACGGGTTAACCATATCAAACCTGATCTCATTTTATTGGACGTGATGATGCCAGGAATAGATGGGTTTGAAACTTGCCGCCGTTTGAAAAAGAATAAAGCGACGAAAGATACGCCCATTATTTTTATAACGGGCAAAACGGATTTCGTTGATAAAATTAAAGGGCTTGAAATCGGCGCTGTTGATTACATTAGTAAACCTTTCCAACCTGTAGAAGTCATCGCTCGTGTCAAAAAACATTTGACTATCAGCAAT